>JBEKXR010000006.1:0-23080 GCA_049511935.1 Spirochaetia bacterium
GGAGTGCATCCAGAGCCTTCTGATTGTGAATGGTATCCTGGGGAGGCTGGGGGACCGGCCCGCCGCTTCGCACGGCGCGCGAGAAGGCCTCGAACACCTGCACGAACTGGTCAACCGCCGGGATGTGGACCGTTCGGGTGCCCAGCCATGAGGTCACCGTCAGCTCCGCCGGAACGTCGGAATACGCATTGAAGGGGGTGTGAACGCTCAGTGCGCCCGCCGACCCGACCACGTCCACCCTCTGCCAGGCCTGTGTCTGCGTTCCGACGGTGAAGATCGAGCGTGCCTTCCCGAAATCCAGCGTGCCGGACGAGAGGGTATCGGTCGTGAGGACGGGATCACGGTACACGAGACTCATCACGCGAATCGGCTCGGCGCCCATGATGAACCGCGCGCACGAAATGGCATAGCTTCCGACATCGCGCATGCCGCCGCCGCCGATCTCCGCGATGTTCCGAATGTTCGCAGGGTCGGGGATCATGTAGGAGAAGAAGGTGTGCACCGCGTGGATCTCACCGAGGTCGCCGCCGCGGACGAGCTCTGCCGCCCTGATCCATTGCGGATGAAAACGGTACATCAGGGATTCCATGGCAAGGACGCCTTTGCGCTGCGCATGGTCGAAAGCCACTTCGGCTTCTCCGGCGCTCAGGGCAAAGGGCTTTTCGCAGAGAACGTGTTTTCCGGCGTCGGCTGCCTTCTTCACCCACTCCGCGTGCAGGTGGTTGGGAAGAGGGATGTAGACCGCTTCGATCTCCTTGTCGGCGAGCAGCTCCGCATAGGACCCGTAGGCCTTGGGAATTCCCAGCCGCTGTGCGGCCGCTCGTGCCTTTTCGATGGTCCTCGAAGCGATGCCGCGAACCTCGACCAGCGGTGACTTCCTGACATTCGTGTCGATCCTCGAGACATAGTGGCTGGCGACGGAGAGTACTCCCCAGACGACTGGTTTCATCGGCTTTGCTCCTCCTTTGTGTGCGGCGAAGGTCCGGAGTATGCCTTTGCGGTGCGAGAGTCAAGCGTGCGCCGAGCGGACCAGCACCTTGATCCGGGGCCCCTGCCGAAGCCGCACGTAGTCGAAGGCTTCGACGGCGCGGTCGAATGGGAAGGTTTTCGAAATGAGCGGACGCACGTCGATCGCACCGGACGCAAGCAGCCTCAGCGCCGCGGGAAACGCGTTCGGACTGGCGAGCGAGCCCACCAGGACAATGTCACGCGTCACAAGGGAATCAACGTCCACGGCAACGCCCGGCGCCCCGGTAATGCTGAGGGCATTCACGCGGCCGCCAGGGGCTGCAAGGTGGATGGCGTCGTTCAGCACGGCCGGATTGCCCGTGCACTCCGAGACAACCTCTGGAAGCCCACCCAGTATCCGGGGAACCTCTTCCATGATGTCGACCTTCGTGCAATCGACCAGCGAGATGCCCAGGGCCTCTGCCACGCCGGCATGATCGGACTTGCGCGCGATGAGAACCACGGCCGCGGCGCCCATGCATCGGGAAATCTGGGCAGCCAGGAACCCGATTACGCCGTCCCCGAACACGACCGCACGATCGGCCGCTTTCACCCCGGTCCTCTGCAGGCCGTTCACGCACGTTGCCGCGGGTTCGGCAAACGCGGCCTGCTCGTACGAAAGCCCCTGCGGGATCGTGTAGAGATGTCGCGCGCGAGACCTCAGGTACTCGGCAAAAGCGCCGTCCTCGTTAATGACGCCCAGCTCCGCGCGCCGGTCGCAGAGATGATAGGCGCCGCGCAGGCAATTGCGGCACTGCCCGCATCCCTGGCTGATATCGCCGACGACGGCATCACCCGCTTTCACGCTCGTCACGCCCGCGCCGATCCGCTCCACAGTGCCCGACCATTCGTGGCCCGGTGTCAGGGGAAGCCGGGTCAGCCCCTGGCGGAGATACGGCATGCGGCCATCGTAGAGCTCGATATCCGTCGCACAGATCCCCACGGCCTGCACGCGAACGAGGACCTGGTCGTCTTCGAGCCGGGGGATGGGGATCTCCTCGATACGCATGTCGAGGGGGCCGTGGATCCGCAGCGCCCTCATGTGATCCCCGGCGCTCATGTGAACCGCATTCCCGCGCGCGGATGCTGGTCGTGGAAATGCGCCGCATAGTCTGCCCGGGCGGGAGCGAAGACGTCGATCGTCTTGCAGTCCACCTCGCGAATGAAAGCCCCGTGCCTGACGTTGGCGGGGAGGTGAATCACGTCACCGGGCCCGACCCGGTACATCTTGTTTTCGATGACTTCGTCGCAGAACCCTTCGAGGACGATCATGATTTGTTCCTCAGCATGGGAATGCAGCTCGAATGCGCTGCCCGCCTTCATGGTAAGGAAGCTCAGCATCATGTTCGAGCCGCGAACGAGATGGCTGTTGGATCCCTCCACGAGGACCGTGATCGGAACCTGCTCGTGTGGCCGCACAATGTAGGTCTGCCGGTCTGTGGATGTCGCCCGGCTGAAATCCCCCTCTTTCATTGGAGCCTCCCTGGTTGATCATGGATCGCGGCACGGACGGTCAGCCACCACGGCAGCGGCGTTTCCCCGCCAGGCCCCTGACGCGGGGATTATAGCGCATGGGTCTGAGATCAGGAAGTGTCACGCGCGGGCGGAGCGATGACGGCCAGATTCGCGTCGTCTACGCCTGACGGATGCCCCACCAGGCGAGAGCCGCGAGCCCGCCGCCGGCCACGATGCCCGCGACGATTTCGGGGAGCGTGTGGCCGAGCCTCGTGTTGATCGGCCCTGCCGGCACATCGGGGTGTTTCTTCACGAGCATGGCGAGGATGCGGGCATGATGCTCTACCGCGCCTCGCAGGCGCATTGCATCGTAGACGGTGATCACCGAGAAGACACAGGCCACCGAGAAGATCCCGGAACTGAAGCCGTCCCAGAGCCCGACGGAGACACTGAGGGCGGTGACGAAGGCGGAGTGCGCGCTGGGCATGCCACCGGCCGAAACGAACCGCGAGAGGGCCAGCCTTTTCTCCCGCAGCGAATAGAAGACAACCTTGAAGGCCTGGCAGGCGATCTGGACGGCGACGGCGGTCAGGAGACTGAGTGGGAGCTTCGACAGCATGCGCGGATTGTACGCGACAGCGGCCGCTTTGACAAATGCCACGCGGAGTACCGTGGCCGCCTTGACAAATGCTCCGGACAGGACCACTTTTCATGGTGATGAGCCAGCCGGCAGTCGATCCCCGCGAAAACTCACTGGACGATATCGTAGAGAGCATCCTCGGCTCCTACCGCGAGCTCGGCGGGATCAACCACATCGAGGGCGCCAACCTCCCCTCGCGCCAGAGCGTGGAGCGGATCATCGCCGAGCTGGAATCGCTGATCTTCCCCGGGTTCGAGGCGGAGGAAGCCCTCGCCGTGGACGGCATGCGGTACACGATCGGCGAAAGGGTCGTGAGCGTGAGCCATTTGCTCGTGCCGGAAGTGGAGAAGAGCATCCAGTACGCCTGCCGCGTCCGCAAGGACTGCCAGCGGCACGAGGACTGCCGGGGAGAGGCGGAGGAGATCGTCCGCGCCCTCCTGGAGGGCATCCCGGAGATCCGCCGGAAGGTCAACCGGGACGTTCTCGCGGCCTTTCGGGGCGACCCGGCCGCCCGGTCGCAGGAGGAGGTGATCCTCTCCTACCCCGGGGTGGAGGCCATCCTGATCCACCGCATCGCCCACGAGCTGTGGATCCGGGACGTGGCGATGATTCCCCGGATGATGAGCGAGCACATCCACGGCGTCACCGGCATCGACATCCACCCCGGGGCCGTGATCGGAGATTCCTTCTTCATCGATCACGGGACCGGCGTCGTCGTCGGGGAGACGGCGGTCATCGGGGACAACGTGAAACTGTACCAGGGAGTCACGCTCGGTGCGCTCAGCGTGCAGAAGGAGCTGGCGAACAAGAAGAGGCATCCCACCATCGAGGACGAGGTGACCATCTACGCGGGAGCGACCATCCTCGGAGGCAGGACCGTCGTGGGCCGCGGGTCGATCATCGGGGGAAACGTCTGGCTCACCGAGAGCGTTCCCCCGAACAGCAGGATCTACCACTATCCCAGCCAGGTCCGGCAGGCCCGGGCCGACGATCCCGACGCCTGGGACGGAGGACTGTGAGCGCGTCGGGCTCTCACCATGCGTCTCCGGCCTCGGAGCGGCACATGCGAATCGGCATCTGCTGTTATCCGACGGCGGGCGGGAGCGGCGTCGTGGCAACCGAGCTTGGCAAGCACCTCGCCGAGCGCGGCCATTCCGTCGCGTTCATCAGCTACGCGAATCCGCTGCGGCTCGGCGAGCTGCCGCCCCGGGTCTGCTACCACGAAGTGGACCAGGAGAACCACGCCCTGCTGAAGCAGTTCCCCCACAGCCTCACCCTCACGGCAAAGATGGTGGAAGTGGCGCGCACCCACAAGCTGCAGATCATGCACGTGCACTATGCCATCCCGTTCGCTGCGGCGGCGATCAACGCGCGCCAGGTCGCACCCGAGCTGGGCCTGAAGGTCGTCACCACGCTCCACGGCACCGACATCACCCTGGTGGGCTCCAGCCCGTCGTTCAAGCCGGTCACCCAGTGGTCCATCGAGCAATCGGACGCGGTGACCGCGGTCTCCCGCTACCTCCGCGACGAGACCTACCGCCAGATCCCGGTGAACAAGGAGATCGAGGTCGTCCACAACTTCATCGATCCCGACCGCCACGACGTGCGCATGCCCGCCTGCATCCCGGAGAAGACCTCGGATCGGCAGATGACGCTCATGCACATCTCGAACTTCCGTCCGCTGAAACGAACGGACGACGTGGTGAGGATTTTCGCCCGGGTCAGGGAGAGCATCGACGCGCGGCTCGTTCTCGTCGGGGACGGCCCGGAATACGGCCGTACGCGGGAGCTGGTGGAGACGCTCGGGCTTGCCGAGTACGTGCGGTACGTCGGCGTCGTAGACGACGTGGCGCCTCTCCTCGCAGCAGCCGACGTCCTGCTGCTCCCGTCAGAGACGGAGAGCTTCGGCCTGGTTGCCCTGGAAGCGATGGCCAGCGGCGTGCCCGTGGTGGCCAGCGACGTGGGGGGCCTCCCCGAGGTCGTGGAGCATGGCGTGACGGGGTTCCTCGCTCCCGTGGGAGACGTGGATGCAATGGCAGGCTGCTGCCTGCAGCTCCTCGCGGACCGTGACCTGGCCGCGACGTATGCCGCGAACGCGCGGAAACGGGCCGCCGAAAAGTTCGACTATAAGATGATCATTCCGCTGTATGAGAGGATCTACGAGCGCCTGCTCGCCGGAGCGCCCGCGCTCATCGGGACGCCGGCTCCGGTCCGATCGCTCAGTTGACGGAGCTCTTCCCCGCCGGAATCATGGAAATGTAGCTCGACTCCAGGCCCTGCACCTGCTTTACGAGGGCAAGGAACTTGTCCGCCTCTCCCTTGTTGGAATAGGGGCCGACCCTTACCCTGTAAAATGTGTCGCCCTTCGCGGCATAGGAAAAGACACGGCTTCCGAGCCCCTTGCTTTCCAGGAGCGCCACGAGCTCTTCCGCCCTGCTCTGGCTCTTGTACGATCCCGTCTGGATCCAGTAGTCCGCCGTTTTCCTCGGCGCGCGCGCCGGGACCGACGGCTTCGTCGATCGCGGCTTGGCGATCGACGCTGATTGAGGACGGGCCGCAGGCGCGGCAGACAGCTGCTGCGTACTGCCGGCTGAGGGCACCGTGCCGGCTGAGGGCGCCGTACCGGCTGAGGGCACCGTGCCGGCTGAGGGCGCCGCGGCGCCGGGCGCCTGTGGAGACTGCGCCCCTCCTTCGCCAATGTAGAAGTGCATGGTCTGCTGGTCACCCGCCGGCGGACTCTCCGCCTGCGGAGCTTCGCGCTGGTACTCGTAGACCTGGGTGCCCGTGTCATTCACGGGGCTCACCGCCGCGCGCGGCACGGAAGAGGGGCGCTGCTGCAGGAGAAGAACGCCGACAATGAGCACCACAACGACGAAGACGCTCACCGACAACACGACCCAGAAAACCTTCTGCTTCTCCATGCGAGTCCTATCCTCTCAGGCCCGCGGCGATGCGCTCGACGCGGCGTTGCAGGGAGCGCATGCTCCCCCGGTTTCGTACAGTATAAGTATCGACAGCGCGATCATTGAATTGAGGGCAGATCCCCTTCTGCGCACGCAGCCTCGCCATCGCGTCGCCAAGGCGGAGGCGGTCACGACGCATCGCCCGTGCCAGGCGCAACAGCAGCGGCGCGCGCACGCAGATCACGGCATTGCACAGGGTCTCCAGGCCCATGCGGTGCAGGAGCGCCGCGTTGACGATGACGTTGCCGGGGGTGCGGGCAATGATCCGCCGGACTTCTTCTTTCATGACGGGATGAACGATGGCTTCCAGGCGCGCGAGCGCCCCTGGATCGCGGAAGACTATCCGGCCGAGGGCCCGGCGGTCCACCGCGCCGTCCGCCCCGCGCACGGCAGGGCCGAAGGCGGCGAGCACTTCCTCCGCGCGGGAGACCAGCGCATCGTGGCCGAGCGAGTCGACGTCGATCACGGCCCAGCCCTTGGGCACCAGAATGTTCGCGACGACAGATTTGCCCGCGCAGTACTTGCCCGTCAGGCCGATGACCATTATGCCGCCTCTCTACCGCATTGGCACGACTCGAACTTCTGAACACCACGTAGCCACACCGCCCTTCGGGCGCTGTGCTAGTGGAACGCCCCCCAGCTCTCGCCCGATTCGCAGTGCACCTTGAGGGGAATCGGGTGCTCGGTGACGTGCTCCATTACCTCACGGACGACGCTCTCTACCGCGGGCACTTCCTCGACAGGCGCCTCGAGAATGATCTCGTCGTGCACCTGCAGGAGCACGCGCGTCGAGAGCTTCTCCTCGGCCAGCCTGTGGAACAGCCGCACCATCGCCATTTTCACGATGTCTGCCGCGGTTCCCTGGATCGGGGAGTTCACCGCGACCCTCTCGGCCGCCGTCTTCTCGGTGCGATTCCGGCTGGTGATGGCCGCGACCCGGCGCCGCCGTCCCATGAGCGTCTTCACGAACCCGGTCTCCTCCGCGGACCTGATCGTCTCCTTCAGGAACCTGTTCACGCCCTCGAACCGCTGGAAGTAGGTCGTGATGAACCGGTCCGCATCGGCGCGCGGGATCTTCAGCCCCTGGGCCAGACCGAAGGCGGACATGCCGTAGACGACGCCGAAGTTGATGGTCTTGCCCACGCGCCTCTGGTCGGGGGTGACCTGGTCCTCGGTCACCCCGAAGATCAGCGAAGCGGTCTGCCGGTGCACGTCCTTCCCCTGCGCGAAGGCGTCGAGGAGGATCGGGTCCTGGGAGAGATAGGCGAGGATGGCGAGCTCGATCTGCGCGTAGTCGGCGCTGACGAACAGCATGCCGGGTGCCGGCACGAAGGCGGCACGGATGCGCCGGCCTTCCTCCTCGCGGATCGGGATGTTCTGGAGGTTGGGATCCTTGCTGGCCAGGCGGCCTGTGGCCGCGCCGGTCTGCACGTAGTGCGTGTGCAGCCGGCCCGTCTCCTCGTTCACCAGGAGGGGCAGGGCGTCCACGTAGGTGGACTTCAGCTTGGAGAGCTTGCGATGGGCGAGGATCTTCTCGGGAACGGGGTCCTGGGCGGCGAGGATCTCCAGCACGTCCACGTCGGTGGAGTATCCCGTCTTGGTCTTCTTCACCGGCGTGAGCTTGCGCCAAGTGAACAGGATCTCCTGCAGCTGCTTCGTGGAATTGATGTTGAAGGACCGCCCGCACAGGGCGTAGATCTCCTGCTCCAGGCCGTCGAGCGCGGATTCAAGCTCGCGGCTGTAGGCGGCGAGCTCGGGGGAGAGGATGCGGATTCCGGTGAGCTCCATTTCGGCCAGTACTTCGAGGAGAGGCATCTCGATGTCGCGGAGCACACCGGCGAGCCCCTCGGCGGCCAGGTCACGGGAGAGCAGGCCGTGCATCCGCAGGGTGAGATCCGCGTCTTCTCCCGAGTAGTCGGTGACCTGCTGGATGGGGATCTGCTCCAGGGTCTGCCCCTTGCCCACGAGCTCCGTGTACGGCTTCGTGCGGAAGCCGAGGCGCTTCTCCGCCATGCGGTCCAGGCCGTAGACGCCTTCGTCGCTCTCCAGCACCCACGCGGCCACCATGGTGTCGAAGTGCACGTTCGCAGGCCGGACACCCCAGCGGCGCATCACCTTGTAGTCGTATTTCGCGTTCTGTCCGACGAGGCGCAGGGAGGCATCCTCCAGGAGACTTGCGAGGCGCTGCTTCACCGTTTCCTCGGGGATGCAGGTGACACCGGATGCCCGGATGGGAATGTAGCAGGCCTTCCCTTCCTCGACGCTCAGGGAGAACCCGAGTGGTCGAGCGCGCATCTCGTCGATTCCGTCGGTTTCCACGTCGAATGCGTAGATTCCTGCCCGGCGAGCCCTCTGAATCCAGAGATCGAGCTCGGAGACCCCGATGATGGTCGTGTAGGTGCCCGGCGCGGTGCTCTTCAAGATGACGGCCGTCTCGGCCGCCGCCGGGGTCTCTGTCTTCGGGGCTGTCTTCGCCTTTTTCGCGACGGATGGCGGGGCGGATCGCCGCAGCGCCTTCAGCTCCGTGACGAGGGTCTTCATGCCTTCCCGCTCGAACAAGGCGACGGCCGCGCCGCTGTCCAGGTCTGCCACCCGGAGCTCGTCGACAATGGGCATGCCCGGGACGTCGCGCTTCAGGGTGACCAGCTCGCGGGAAAGGATCGCCGCCTCCCTGCCGCTTTCCAGCTTGGTGCGCACGGACGCCGGGGTGACGTCGTCAAGTTTCGCGTATATCGTGTCCAGGTCTCCGAACCGGGCCAGGAGCTTCTGGGCCGTCTTCTCGCCGATACCGGGCACACCGGGGACGTTGTCCGACGAATCGCCCGTCAGCCCCAGGAAATCGACGATCTGCTCGGGATACACGCCCTTGGACTCGAACACCTTCTCGCGCGAGTACTCGACGAGGTCGGTGGTTCCCCGCTCCTGCGCGAGGAGACGCACGTTGCCGCCGATGAGCTGCAGGATGTCCTTGTCGCCGGAGAGGATCCAGCACGGCGCGCCGGTGCTCCGGCAGCTCTCGGCCAGGGTGGCGATCACGTCGTCGGCTTCGTAGCCATCCGCGCTCACACAGGGGATCTGCAGGGCCTCCAGGATCTCCTCGATGACCGGCACCTGCGCGTGAAGATCCTCCGGCGCCTGTTCGCGGGTGGCCTTGTACTGCTCGTATCGGAGGTGCCGGAAGGTCGGCACCCGGGAGTCCATTGCCACGACGATCGATTCCGGCGTCCGGTCCCGCAGGATCTGGAACAGCGTGCGGAAGAACACGAACACCGAGGAGGAGTTCTTCCCCATCGGGTTGAGGAGCGGCCTGTTGAGAAAGGCGAAATACCCGCGGTAAATGACGCTGTAGCCGTCGATCAGGTACAGCTCGCGGCTCATGTCGTGATGTCGATGAGTCCGGGGGTGACCTCGACGTACGGAGAGGCGGTCTTCGGCCACGCGCGAAGAGACGTGATCTCCCGGCGCATGTCCTCCATGCGTTCCCGCAGCTTCTGCCTGTTGCGGCCGTTGTGGGCGAGTATCTCGGCACCCAGCGTTTCCAGCACGGATTTCAGCCGCGGGATCGTGGCCTCGGTGCCCGCAGGGTAGCTCGCCTCGTAGAGACTCTCCAGAGGCGCGATCACCTTCTTCAGGGTGAATACCTCGGCGATGATGGACTGTTCCATCTCCACCAGCGCGAGGAGCTTCTCCGAGTCACCCTTCTCGATCGCCTCTCCCTCGCATTCCAGAAGGCGCAGGTACGAACCGAACTTCTCCCTCTGGCGCGTGAGCATGTCGCGCAGCCTTTTCAATACTGCGACGTTCCGTTCGATATTGTCCATTTCTCCCCTCCCCGGGCACATCGCGCGGAGCGCGATATCTAGGCCCGTGCCCGCCAGTGCCGGTCGTGCCGACGCAGTGAACGCTCCTACCCGGCGATGTTCACCCCGGTCGCCGGGGTGGTGTTCTCTTCCAGCCCCTTGCGCGTGGAGATCTCGTCCCAGGCCTCTCGCAGGTCGCCCAGCATCTTCTTCACCTCGGTGAGCGGGGCGGGGTCCTTTTTCAGGTTCCCGTCCAGCAGGCGGCGGTTCATGAAGGAGTACAGGCTGAAAAGGTTCTTCGCGAGCACCCCGCCTTTCTCGAAGTCCAGCGACGCCATGAGCTCGCTGAGTATGTCCTGGGCGGCAATGAGATGGTTGTTGATCACGTCATAGCTGCGGTGGCCTTCCGCAAAGGCATCGATGGCGAGATTCACGTGACGGATGGCTCCATCGTAGAGCATGACGATGAGCCGGATCTGGTTCGCCGTCTTGATCTGGATCTCCTTGTAGGCGTTCACCGGATCTTGTGCGTTCACCGATGTCTCCCCTTTCTCTCCGTCCGTGTGGCGGGCACTACCGGTGCCTCAGCGGGCATCTTCGATCAGCGTGGAGACCGGCACCACGTCGTACCCGCGGCCCACCAGCTCGTTGATCAGGATGTCCAGCTTCTGGAACAGGTAGTCGTCCCGCCTGCCCTCCCCCGCGCCGACCTGGAGGGGGATGATCGAACCGGGCCTCTTCTGGGCCACGATGAGCTCGACGAGGTCCGCGGCGTGCATGTAGATGCCCCGGGCCTGGTTTGATTCGGACGCCGTCACCCAGTCGTACGAATCGAGGTCCCGACCTGCATACGTGTAGTTCATTTCCGCGGCGGCCGCGATGACACCTGAGTTCACAATGTAATAGGGAGCGTGCCACAGAAGCGACAGCTCCCGCCCCGTGGCGGCGTAGTAGTCATCCTCGTTGCGCGCGAGGCCCGATTTCACGAAGTCGCGGTCCACCTTGAACCGGGCGTCGGTCATGTTGAAGTACGCGTAGAAAAGGGAGCCGACCTCGTGTCCCGAATCCGCGATCTCTTTCACCGCGTCGGGATAGCGGCGGATGAACTCGCCGTTCACGAAAAAAGTGGCCCGTACCCGGTAGGCCGACAGGGTGTTGAGAATGCGGGTGAGGCCCTCGGCCGAGTCCACCGCGTTGAACACGAGGCTCACCTCACGGCGCCGGAGCCGCGAGCCGTGAGACACGTTGGTGAAGTCGACGGGTTCGTCCGCGGCGGGGAAGGGCTCGTAGATCACAGTTTCCGGGGGAAACAGCGCGCTCGTGCCGAATCCCCTGGCTTCCCGGACCATGAGCATGCTCGCGTAGCTGCCGCGCGCCGAGGGCTCGAGGTAGACGCGGTAGTTGTCCGAGGCGGCGCCCCTGTCCCTCACCTCGTAGGCGTCCGCCTTCTTCCATGCGCCGGCCGCCTCGTCATAGGAGAAGACCCTGTTCTTCAGCCGGGTGAGGACCGCGTCTCCGACACGGGCATGCCCGGACTCGCCCGGCTGCGAAAGGGCCACGAGGGTGGAAGTCGCGGCGCCGATCGCATAGCGCTCGATGAAGAAAGAGCCGGCCACCAGGAGCTCGTCATCGCCCAGCCACACCACGTGGAGGGGCGAGGGATGAGCGAGCTTCCCTTTGTCCTGCCACGTGGCATAATCCTTCCACGTCACCCCTTCGGCGGTCATCAGGGCCGCTCGGGTGCCGTCGGGTGAAAGAGCCATGTCGAGCACGCCCTTATCGTCCGTGCGCACGAACGCACCATACGCCCCCTGCGCGTCCTGCGAGAGACGGAACACGGTCGTGCCGCGCACGCCCCCGGTGCGGGTCGCGCAGAGCATCGTCACGACGTTTCCCGCGGACCAGATCACCTTTCGCACCGTCGTGTCACGGGGAAGGGACAGGTAGGGAAGCGAGAGCGGGACTCCCGAGGCGTGGAAATCGTCGAGAGTGATGTAGTAGAGGAAGATGTTCCGCCCGCCCTTGTTCAGGAGCAGGTTCCTGCCGTCCGGGGAAACCCAGAACGAATCGAAATTGGAATCGAACTGGAAGGGGATCTTCGCGACCACCTTGCCGATCTTGAGGAAGCCCGTGTACAGCGCGCGGGTGAAGAGCTCGTTGGGATCGATCTCGTAGACGATGACGCCGGAGATGTAGTCCAGGGTCCCGGCTCCTGCCCAGCGGACGTTTGCCATGGAACCGGAGCCCATGTTGCGAAGTTCCTCGGTCAGGACGCGGTTGTCCTGCAGCTGGGCCAGGGAAAAGTAGTACAGGCCGGAAGCCTTGGCGTAGATGACGAACCGGGAATCGGGCGACCACAGGGCGGGCAGGGCCTCGAGAGAGAGCTCCACCTTCGTGGAGATGACGGCCTGGGTGCCGGTGGCCACGTTCAGCAGGGTGAGATCCCCGTATGCCGGGGAACGCGTGCGGAGGTACAGCAGGTATCGTCCGTCCGGCGAGGTCTGCATCGGGGCGATCGTTCCCGACTGCACCTGGCTTCCGCCCACGAAGGAGGGGAACATCGCGATGGGCGTAATGTTGCGGAACTCCGCCTCGGACCGGAAGACGCCGAACCTGTTCTGGATCTGCAGAACGTCCTTGTCCTGCAGGAGCTGCACGTCCTCGGGATAGAAGGTGAGCTGTCGGAGGTGCCGGGTGCGGGGATCGGCGAGGAACAGCGTGTCGAAGGCCCCGATGTCGCTCGACGCCGCCGATGCCGTGAAGAGGAGCCTGTCCGCCGGTGACAGATCCAGGCCGGAGAAGCTCACCTGGCCGAAGGACACTGCCGCGACCAGCGGGAGACATAGGAGGAGTAGTGTTTTCCTCAAAGTCCGTACCTCTTCTTTTCCTGCTACGTACTATAATCGGCACGGGACGGGGCAAAGTTGTATGAAAAAAGGACCTTCGCCTTGACCCCTCTCTCAGGCGGATGGTAGAGTCGTTTCATGAAAATTCTCGTCACGGGAGGTGCCGGTTTCATCGGTTCTCACGTCGTGGAGGCATATCTCGCGGCAGGCCACGAGGTGGCCGTCGTAGACGACCTGAGCTCGGGCTCGCAGAAGAACCTGCCCCGGGACGTGCCCTTCTATCTCATGAACATCGGTTCTCCAGAGCTGCGGAAGGTCTTCGAGATCGAGGAACCGCAGATCGTGAACCACCACGCGGCGCAGATCAGCGTGACCATCTCCGCCCGGGAGCCGGTTCGGGATGCCGCCGTGAACGGGCTGGGCCTGCTGAACGTCCTGGAGTGCAGCCGCGCGGCAGGGGTCAAAAAGTTCATCTTCATCTCCTCCGGTGGCGCGATCTACGGCGAGGCCGGCGAGGAGAGGCTCACGGAGGACCACCCGCCCGCCCCCGTCTCCCCCTATGCGATCCACAAGCTCCTGGGCGAGCATTACCTGCGGTTCTACGGCGTGCACTACGGCCTGGAATGGACTGCCCTGCGCTATTCGAACGTGTTCGGCCCCCGACAGAATCCCCTCGGCGAGGCTGGGGTCGTGGCGATATTCATCTCGAAGGTGCTTGCCGGCGAGATACCCGTGGTCAATGCCTTCCCGGAAGAGCCTGAAGGCATGGCGCGAGACTACGTGTACGTGGAAGACGTGGCCCGAGCAAATCTTCTCGCCCTGGACAAGGGATCGGGGGAGGCGGTGAACATCGCCACCGCCCGGGACGTGCGCACGCGTGAGTTGCTCGCCGCAATATGCCGGATCACGGGAAAGGAGCTGAAGTACACGCGCGCGGGTCCCCGGCCGGGGGATATCCGTCACAGCTGCCTCGACAACTCGAAGGCGGCGCGGGTGCTCGGGTGGAAGCCCGGAATCAGTCTCGACGAGGGGCTTGCCCGCACGATCACCTGGTTCAGCGGATCCCATGCCTGACGCGAGCCAGTCGGAGATCGGCATCCTCCCCTGTCCCGGGGGCATGGAGTTTGCGCAGGCCATCTACTCGCACCTGGACTCGATCACCGCCGAAAAAATGGAGGAGCGCGCCCGCGCCCTGAGCCGGGTGTACCGGCTGCCGCGCGCCGAGACGATCCGGCAGATCAACCTGGCGAGCGATATCCTGCTGTCATCGGGTGACCTGGACGAACCGGTGGACGAGCATCGCACGCGGAACTCACTGGTCCCGGCGAAGTACACGCGGTTTCCCAACGGCGAGTTCAAGACGGAGATCCTGTCCTCGGTCCGCAACACCGATATCTACATCGTCCAGGATGTCGCCAACCGCTACCCGCTGCGTTTCCAGAAAAACGAGCCCGCGCAGACTCTCTCGGTCAACGACCACCTCTTCTGTCTCCTCATGACGGTGGACGCGGCGCTCCAGGCGGGAGCCCTGCAGGTCACCGTGATCCTCCCCACGTTCCCCTACTCCCGGCAGCACAAGAAGAAAGGGCGGGAAAGCCTCTCGGCGGCTCGTGTGGGTCAGATACTGGAATACTTCGGCGTCACGCGCCTGATCACCCTGGACATCCACTCGAAGGAGATCGAGAACTGCTTCAACCACCTCCGGCTGGAGAATCTCCACGGGGCATACCAGATCCTGAAGATGCTCGCCACGGTCACCGACCTCAAGGACGAGAGCCTGGTGGTCGTGGCACCGGACACCGGTGCGGTGGAGAGGAGCAAGTTCTACGCCTCCATCCTCGGCCGGCCCCTGGGCATGCTGTACAAAGAGCGCGACTATTCCCGCGTGGCGCAGAGCGCGGAAAGTGGCAACATCACGGACATGAAGCTCCTGGGATCCGTGAAGGACAAGATCGTCTTCCTGAGCGACGACATGCTGGGCACGGGGGGCACGCTGATCAAGGCCATGCGCATCCTGCGGGAGGCGGGGTCACGGCAGATCATCTGCGCAGTGAGCCTGCCCTTCTTCACCACGGCGGAGTCGGTGGAGTCCTTCCAGAAGGCGTACGAGGAGGGCCTGTTCTCCCGCATCATCGGGACCAACGCGGTCTACCACGATGAGTCCCTGCTGGGAAGGGAGTGGTACCTCAGCGCGGACATCACGAATCTCTTCGCGCGCACCGTGTACCGGCTGCACTACAACAGGAGTCTCAGCTCGCTTCTGGATGATCGCAGCGTGATCAAGGACCTTTTGAAGAGGTCCTGATGATGAGGTCGAGCTCCCGCTCCATGTCCGTGAGGATTTCCTGGAGCGTGCGGAGACGGTGCAGGTAGTCATCGTCACCCGCCGGGACGCACTCGCCCGTCGTCTCCTCGATGAGACCGGGAAGATCGCCACCTGTGCCGCGGTAGTCCGCGGCTGAGGTGGATTTGTCGGTGCCGAAGGCGGATTTGTCCTCGCCCTGTCCGAACTCGCATCCGCAGTGGGGACAGTACTCGAAGGCCTCGTCCACGTTTTTCCCGCAAAACAGGCAGGATTTCAGCTCCCCCATGGCCTCAAGTATAGTCGGCACTGCCGGGGGTTGCAAGGAAATCGCGCCGCGGTACTCCGCGGATTCTCGCCGCCCGAAGCGCCGCGCCGTCCGCGGCGGACGCTACATCAGCTTGAGGATCTCGTCGATCGCGCCGAGCAGCTCGTCGATGTCGCTCATCTGCAGGTCGCCCATGTGCGCGATGCGGAAGGTCTGCTCCTTGAGCTTGCCGTACCCGTTGGAGAGCATGAGATTGCGCTTGCCCAACTCCTTGTTGAGGTCCGCCACCGAGATGCCCCTCGTGTTCTTGATGCAGGTCACGGTCTTCGAGGCGTACTTCTCGACCGGGTACAGGGCGAAGTGCTTTTTCGCCCAGCCCTGGACGCGCTGTGCCATCTGGTCGTGCCGCGCGAAGCGCGCATCGATCCCTTCCTTCATGATGCGGTCCATCTGCACGTCCAGCGCAAAGAGGTGGGAGATGCTCATCGTGGAAGGGTACTGGAAGTTCTTCTCCCTGATGAACTGGAGGAGCTGCAGGAGGTCGAAGTAGTACCCGCGGTTCTTCACGGATTGGGCGCGCTTCTCCGCCCGGGGAGAGAAGGTGGCAAGGCTGAGGCCGGGCGGCAGGCCGAGACACTTCTGGCTGGAGGTCACCATCACGTCGACGTCGAGAGACTCGACGTCGATCTTCACCCCGCCGAAGGAAGAGACGGCGTCGATGCACCAGACCACGTCCGGATATTTCCTGAAGACCGGCGCCAGCTCCTCGAGGTGGTTCATCACGCCCGTGGAGGTCTCGCTGTGCGTGAGAGTCGCGCAGTCGTACTTGCCGGTCGAGAGATGCTCCTCGATCATTTCGGGCGTCAGCCCCTCGCCCCACGCCACCTCGTGCTTGTCCGCCGGAACGCCGTTGCCCTGGGCGATCTCGAACCACCTGTTGCCGAAGGTCCCGACCGAGAACACGATCGCCCGTTTCGCCGTGCAACAGCGGATCGCCCCCTCCATCAGGCCGCTGCCCGACGAGGCGGAAAAGAGGATGGGGTAGGTCGTGAAGGCAAGCTTCTGGACCTTCTCGGTCACTCGCTTCTGCAGCTCGGAGTAATCCCCGCTTCTGTGCCCGATCATGGGCACCGACATGGCCTTCAGGATATCAGGGTGCACTTCGATGGGTCCGGGGATAAACAGCTTTTTATGTGGCATGGGTTGCGATCATACGGAGATTGGCAAAAGAGTCAAGCCGTATATCGTGAATGCATTCTCAATCCAGCCCGTTTGCCAGCTCCTGAACGAGCGAGAGCGGGTATTCGGAGCCGGTAAACAGCAGAAACTGGCGCATGGCCTGGGCGATGAGCATCTCGCGGCCGTAAACGACTCGGCAGCCCGCCTCGAGGGCTCGACGGACAAAGCAGGTCCTCTCCGGGGCGTAGACGAGCTCGTACACGATCTCGTGGCCGCTGAAATTGAACCCCGGCGCCGGTTCCGCATCCTCATGAGGCCTCATTCCCACGCTCGTGGTCTGCACGATGAGGTCCGAGAAACCCCGCGCTGCTTCCATTCCCTCCGCGTCGATGCCGCCCGACGCCGTACCAAACGCCTCAGCAAGTTCCTGAGCATTCTCGATCGTCCTGTTCAAGACGAGTACCCGGGCGCCCGCAAAGGTGAGCGCGGCAACGACGGCGTGTGCCGCACCGCCTGCCCCGATCACTGTCGCCCCAAGGCCGGAGGGGACGTTGCCGCCGAACCTCGCGCGCAGCGGCGCGAGGAACCCTTCGACGTCCGTATTGGTGCCTTTCCAGGGGCCCTCCGCGCGGGCCCGGATGAGGGTGTTGCAGGCGCCGACCGCCCGCACCACTTCGTCGCCGCGGATCGAGCGGCCCAGCACCGCCTGCTTGTGTGGGACGGTCACCGAGAGTCCCCTGATCGCCAGTGTGTCGGCAACCTTCCAGAAACCTTCGAGGTCCGGCACGTGGAACGGAAGGTACACGGCGTCGATGCCCAGCGCAGCGAACCCGCGGTTGTGGATCATCGGAGAGCGCGAATGCATGACCGGGTTCCCGATGACGCCGTAGACGTCCGTTGAAGACGTGATGTCCCTGTATCGATACACGTCCTCCAGGGTGACAGGTGTCACCTGCCCCGGCGCCACCGCCTGGTCGGTCGGGGAGGCGTAGCACCAGGAGGACCCCAGCCGCGGCGCGAGCACCCGGGTGGAAAACCCGATTTCCCCCATTCCCAGGAGGACCCGTTCCGATTCTCCGTGTGGGTGGAAAACGTCGAGAAGCTCCGCGAGCTGCGCGCACGTCGTCGGCGTGACGGCCGCCTTGGGGATCTCGTCGGTCCGGCGCGCAAGGGCGGAGAACCGGCGGGAAAGCCCCGGGGGAACTCCGGAAAAGTCATGCAGGGACCGCACGATCCGTGCGCCGCTCTCCCTGATGTGCGCATCCAGCGCCGGGGCCTGGAGATCTTCCTCGATGTCGACGTAGCTGAAGCCCTCGCCGGCAAGCCGCTGGAGAAGCGCCACGCGCTCCGATTCCGATCCGACGAACCTTCCCCCGTCCCGCCCGCGTCGAAGCGTCAGGATGACCGGGAGACCGACACGACCGGGCAGGCGCCCTGCCGCGGCCTTTTCCGCGTCGAGGAGGTGGTCCACGCGCAGCTCCACGAGATCGACCCGGCCGCGGAGGCTCTCGACGTGGCGGAGATCCGCCTCGAGGGTCTGGTCGGCGAGGACGAGACAGATCTTTCCGCGCGCTCTCAGAAATCGCTCCTGTAGACGTAGATGTCCGAGAGGTCGCTCCCGGCAAAGACGAGGCGCACGCGGACCGGAAAACTCTCGGCATCGAGGTCGAAGTACAGCGAGTCCCCGCTCGACACGAGCGGACGTTCCTTGACCGCCGCCTCCACCTCCTGCCGGGTCATGCCGGGCGAGAGCTCGTGGAAGCCGGCCGTGGATCGGCGGTCGAAGCGCACCTGCCACACCTTGTCCTTGTACCAGAACAGGTACATGTGGTCCGGGTAATAGAAGACGACATCATCGCGGGCCTCCTCGGTGCCGCGGAAGGAGAACATGCTCTGGGGAAGTCCGAACGCATCGACGGCGGATTTCAGCCCCATGCCGATCACGCGGGTCGCATCGAGGCTGTCCGCGCCGGCAGGGAGAGCGAAGAAGAGAAGAAAGCAGAGAAGCGCTGGAAGGGTGCCGGGTCTCATGGCAGGCGACAGAGTAGGATCTTTCGCCGCACGGCGCAAGAGACCGGGTTCTCGTGGCGCGGTCTGGGCTCTCGCCGTCTGCCCGAGCACGGTACCCCGTGCGGGGGCAGCCGAAATGTCGCCAGGAGCGACCGTGCTGCCGCCCTCCGCGCGCTTTCAGCGCGCTACGCTTCCCACGCGGCGGCGAAACCGATAGATTGCACCCCAATGATCGCCACCATCGTGAACGCTCTCGCCGTCATCGCGGGCTCCCTCGTCGGTCTGCTCCTCCACGGCCGGATCAGGGAGTCTTTCAAGTCCGTCGTCTACGTCGGGGCCGGCATCACCTCGCTCATCATCGGGATCCAGATGGCGATGAGCGCCTCCAAGATCGTCTACCTGGCGCTGTCGCTCATCATCGGCGGGATTCTCGGCACGTGGTGGCGGATCGAGGACGGAATCCTCTCACTGGGCGATGCGCTGAAGCGCACCTTCGCCCGCGGCGACGACGGCAAGGATTTCGCCTTCGGGTTCCTCAATGCATCCGTGCTCTTCTGTGTCGGTGCGATGGCCCTCGTGGGGTCGTTCAAGGCCGGGGCGGAGGGCAACTACGACCTCATCTTCACGAAGTCCGTGATGGACGCGTTCATGTCCATCGTTTTCACCGCGGCAATGGGGATCGGAGTGGCCTTCTCAGCCCTCTCGGTGCTCGTCTACCAGGGCCTGCTCACCCTCGCGGCTGTCTGGCTGAAGCCGCTGGTGAGCGCTCAGCTGCTGAAGGAGCTCACCGGCGTCGGCGGCGCGCTCGTCATCATGATCGGGATCAACCTGCTGGGGCTGGCAAAGCTGAAGACCGCGAACTTTCTCCCCGCGCTTCTGCTCATCGTCCTGTTCGTGACCGGAGAAGGCTTCGCGGTGTCTCGGCACCTGTTCGGGATGTAGCCGGGCCCGGGCTTCAGCCCCACTTCACCAGCCCGGGGAGGAAGGGATGCACGAGGGACGGGTGCTTGGGCAGGATGCGCACCGTGTATCCCTGCCGCCCCGTCCGGTCGCAGGTGACTTTCGCGCAGTACAGCGCACTCTTGCCGTTCGTCCCGCACGGGGTCATCTCCAGCCGCCGCGGCCTCTCGATTTCACCCTGTGACGAGAGGGGGCCGTAGTACAGCTCGACTCCCAGCTCCTCGGGCTTGAGATCCGCCAGGAAGATGCGCGACTGCACCGAAATCGTGTCTCCGATGGAGAGGGTCCTTTCCGACGGAGAAACGATCTCCTCGATGCGCAGGGCATCCCAGTTGCTGCGGAGCTCCGTGAGGTAGGCCGCGGATTCCTTGCACAGCGTGCAGCCCTTGCGCAGAAGCTTCTGGGCGTTCGCCACGGCGGGGGAGTAGAAGCTGCCCGCGTATTCCAGGAGCATCCGATGGCTGCTGAAGCGCTTGCCGACCTCCCGCATCGACTCCTTCATCTTGCGGATCCATTCGCGGGGAAGCCCGTCCATGCCTCGGGTGTAAAACAGCGGAATGATCTCCCGCTCCAGCAGGTCGTACAGGGCATCGCTTTCCACCTCGTCCTGCAGGGTGTGGTCCGCATACTCCTCTCCCCTGCCGATCGCCCACCCGATATGCGTGGAGTATGCCTCATCCCACCACCCGTCCAGGACGGAGACGTTGAGCGTGCCGTTGATCGCCGCCTTCATGCCGCTCGTGCCGCTCGCCTCCAGGGGCCGGCGGGGCGTGTTCAGCCACAAGTCGCTGCCCGAGGTCAGGTAGCGTGACATCGTCATGTCGTAGTCTTCCAGGAATACGATCCGGCTGGACACGCGGGGATCGCTGGCGAAGTGGACGATCTTCTTGATGATCTCCTTCCCCTCGAGGTCGTGCGGGTGCGCCTTGCCGGCGAAGATCATCTGGATGGGCCTCTCCTTGTCGGTGAGCAGCCGGATCAGGCGGTCAGGATCCGACAGGAGGAGGTCGGCACGCTTATACGACGCGAACCGCCGCGCGAAGCTGATCGTCAGGGTGTAGGGGGAGAGGGCATCCGCGCTGCGGCCGAGCTCCGAGTTGGTGACCCCGCGGCGGGTAAGCTGCTGCTGCAGCCGCATGCGGGCGAAGGCCACCATCCTCTCGCGCCGCCGCTCGTGGGTCCGCCACAGCTCCTCGTCGGACACCCGGTCGATCCTGTTCCAGATCTCCAGGTTCGTCGGGGTGTCGTGGAACTCGGGGCCGAAATACCGATCCAGCAGGTCGATCATGTCGTGGGTGATCCACGTCCGCGGATGCACGCCGTTCGTGATGTGGGCGATGGGGATTTCGTCCATCGGCACCGACGGCCAGATCCTGTGCCACATGGCGCGGGAGACAACGCCGTGCAGCCGGCTCACCGCGTTGTTGAACGCGGACATCCGCAGCGCGAGCACCGTGAGACAGAACTCTTCACCCTCGTTGTTCGGATCCTCCCGCCCCAGCGCGAGGAACTCCTTCCACGGGAGGCCCAGCTCGCGCGCCACGCCGCCGAAATACTTCTCCATCAGCGCGGGCGCGAAACGCTCGTTGCCGGCCGGTACCGGAGTGTGAGTGGTGAACACGTTCGTGGACCACACGCACTGCCACGCCTCCGCGAAGGAGAGCTTGCTCTCGGACATGAGCCCGCGGATCCGCTCCAGGCCGAGGAACGCCGAATGCCCCTCGTTCATGTGCATGCAGCCTGCCGAGATCCCCAGGGTTCGGAGCGCGCGGACGCCCCCGATCCCGAGGAGGATTTCCTGCTGAATTCGCGTCTCGCGGTCGCCGCCGTAGAGGGACGCGGTGATGGTGCGGAACGGTTCGGGATTGGCCTCGATGTTCGTGTCCAGCAGGTAGAGGAAGTTCTTCCCGACCGCCACCTTCCAGATCCACGCGGTGACGCCCGCGGGGCCCATCTCCACCTGCACCGTTACCGGCGACCCCTTCGCATCCCTGCACAGGGAGACGGGCATATTGTACCAGTCGTTCTCCGGATACGATTCCTGCTGAAAGCCGTCCACGTTCAGGTACTGCTGGAAATAGCCCTGCCGGTAGAGCAGGCCCACGCCGACCAGCGGGAGCCCCAGGTCGGACGATGTCTTCAGATGATCGCCGGAAAGCATGCCAAGCCCGCCCGAATATACAGGCAGCGCCACATCGAGGCCGTACTCCATTGAGAAGTAGGCGATGGCCGCGTCCGCCGGTCCCTTGTACCAGCGTTCGGCGCCGAGGTAGCGCTTGAACTTGGTCCACACGGTGTCCAGCGCGGCGAGGAAGGAGTCGTCCTGCGCAGCCTGCTCGAGCTTTTCCTGCGCCACCATGCCGAGCATCCGCGCCGGGTTCTGCCGGGATTCCAGCCACGCGTCGTAGTCCAGGCGCATGAAGAGCATGATCGCCTCGTAGTTCCAGCTGATCCAGATGTTGTGGGCGAGCTCTTCCAGGGTTTTCAATCGTGCCGGTATGTTCGGTTTCACCGTGAAGGAGAGATGTCCCATGCGTTGAATGGTAAGAGAAAACACGCGCGCTGTACAGCTGTTGTACAGGAGTGGGGCCCGCATATACATTCATCCCGATGGGCATCTTCAAGTCCTATGACATCAGGGGCATCTACGACAGGGAGTGGAATGCCGCCACGGCGCACGCAATCGGTCAGCACCTGCCGGACCTGCTGGAGGCCCGGCAGATCGCCGTTGGACGTGACGTGCGCCTCTCTTCGGAGGAGGTCTTCCGCGAGCTCACCCGGGGAATCACGGAAGCAGGCTGCGACGTCGCGGACATCGGGCTGTGCGACACACCCGCCGTCTACTTCTCCACGGTGCACTTCGACATGGACGGCAGCGTGATGATCACCGCGTCCCACAACCCCCCCGAGTACAACGGCCTGAAGGTGTCGCGGCGGTCGGCCGTGCCGGTCGGGTACGACACCGGTCTGGCCGAGCTCGAACGGAGAGTCGCCTCGGGCATACCTCCGGCGCGGCCCGAGAGGCCCGGCAGGCTCCGCACGCGGGACATGCGGCCCGCCTATCTCGCCCACCTCGCAAAGTTCAAATCCGACCTCTCGTTTCTTTCGGCGGTCATCGACTGCTCGAATGGCATGGCGGGGCTCTTCATCCGCGAGGTGCTCGACGGAACCGGGCTGCACTACGTCCTGATGTTCGACGAGCCGGACGGGCGGTTCCCGAACCACCCGCCCAACCCGCTCGTGGAGGAAAATCTCGCGGCGCTGAAAAGCAGGGTGCGGAAGGAAGGCGCCGACCTGGGCATCTGTTTCGACGGGGACGCCGACCGCGTGATGTTCGTCGATGAGGCAGGTGCGTTCATCTCACCGGACCTTCTCATCGGCTTCCTCGGCACCTACTACTTCACCCTGCACCCCGAGCGGCGCGCCGGCGCGAGCAGGACCATGACGTACGACGTGCGCTCGTCCCGCGGCGTCGTGGAGTTTCTCCGGTCATTGGGCGCGGACCCGATGATCTGCAAGGTGGGCCACTCTTTCGCGAAAAAGCTCCTGCGGGACACCGACGGGATTGCCGGAGGTGAGCTTGCCGGGCACTACTACTTTCGTGAGAACTTCTTCTGCGATTCGGGGATGATCGCCGCGCTCATCGTCC
>JBEKXR010000007.1:0-21675 GCA_049511935.1 Spirochaetia bacterium
TGCAGGCCGTGTTGACACAGGTTCCGCCAAAATGCTTTCTTTCGACAACCGCGATTTTCATTCCCGCCTGCGTCAGGCGTCCTGCGAGTGAAGGCCCGGCCTGGCCGGTGCCAATTATGATTGCATCATAGTTGAAAGCCATTTGTCTCTCCTCCTCACCTCAAAGAAAATATCGCCTCGGCGCCCAAGGCGGATATGAGGAGGCAGTGCTCCGCAGTATTGGCAAGCCCCTTGACCCTATTGATCGAGGGTCCACGAGTTGTTTCACGTCTTTATTCGTGGTACACAGGACAGACTTTCAGGCGAACAAACGCGGCAAGGAACAGGCAGACTATGAGCAGATGGCACAACATGCGCGTCACGGGCGTTTCATTTCTCCTGTGCACCGGGCTTTTCGTTGCAAGTCCTGCCGGCGCGGACCAGCCACTGAGCCGGACGGACAAGGTGCTCTGGACCATTTGCACCATAACCCTGCACGATCACGCATCTGAAAAGGTTCTGGACGAGTGCTTCGCCCGGTTGCGGGAAATCGACAGCCGAATGAGCACGAACGTTCCGGGGTCTTTGCTCGACGCGGTCTCCGCGCAGGCGGGAAAGTCCCCCGTGCGCGTGACGGATGATGTCATGTTCGTTGCGAGGAAGGCGCTCTCAATGGCCGCCATTTCGAACGGCCTTTTCGATCCCACTGTGGGTCCCTTGATGAAAGTATGGAAGATGGAGGGTGAGAACCCCGATGTCCCGCGGCAGGCCGACATCGATGCCGCGCGGAAACTGGTCAACTGGCGCGATGTCGTTCTGGATGAGAGCGCAAAAACCATTTTCCTCGGGCGCCCTTCCATGCATCTCGACTTTGGCGCCCTGGTCAAGGGGTACGCCGCGGATGAGGCAGTGAGGATTCTCTCCGAGCGGGGAGTGAAATCCGCGATAGTCGACCTGGGAGGCGACATCCTCGCGATGGGCAGCTCGCCCTCCAATGCTCCCTGGAAAATCGGGGTGCAAAACCCTGAATCCGAGAGAGGTGCGAGCCTCGGCGTTGCCCTCGTAACTAACGAGGCCGTGGTCACCTCAGGGGTGTATGAGCACTATTTCATCAAAGACGGCAAGCGGTATCACCACATCATGGACACGCGCACGGGCTATCCCGTGGACAACGGCCTGACGTCAGTAACAGTCGTCGCTCCAAAGTCGGTCGATGCGGACGGGTTCGGGCTGCTCTTGTTCTGCGAGGGCACGGAAGACGGCTTGAAGCTGGGGGAAAAGCTCGGTCTGGGAGTGATCATGGTGGACACGCGGCGGAGGGTGTACGTCACACCTCAAACCCGGCGCTACTTTTCCCTCACAAACCCCGACTTCACGCTGGCGAATTGACCACTGAAGAGCGCTCAGCGCGATTTCCCTGAGTATCCCGAGTTTGGAAAACTATCCTGCTCGTCGCTCCTGCCCAAGGGTACCAGCATCAACGGCGCTTGAATGCGCGCCACGACACGTGCGGCCACGCTTTCTGCCCAAAACGCATCTGCCCCTGCCCGACCATGTGTTCCCATGACCACCAGATCCGCCGAGATACGCTGGGCTGACGCGATGATGGCGCGGGCCGGATCTCCGCGAATGGTCTCGTACTCTGCCTGAACCCCTTTCTGGTTCAGTTCTGCCGCTCGCTGATCGAGGTACATCCGTGCGCCCTCGCTCTCCATCTCCAGATTGAATCGCGTGGCTCCCGGAAGAAGGAATGAAGTAGCGGCCTTCGGGCCGATCAAGTCGCGCAGTTTTGGCACCACCATGAGAAGGTGGAGCCTGGAGTGAAAGGCTCGTGCGATCTCCGTTGCCATAGGCAGGCCCTTCTCGTGTCCTGGATCACCGTCAATGGGGGCCAGAATGGTTCTAAAATCCCCCTCCGTGGCTGCGACACGCGGCTCCTTTGAAGGACGCACCATCAGCACTGGTGTCCTTCCAAGCGAAATGACCTGTTGCGCGATGACGCCAAACAAGAGCCTCCTCGCGCCGCCTTTGCCGTGCGTGCACATGACAATCAGGTCAGGGGACAACTCCGCGGAGTGCTCGGCGATGCTGCGTGCCACGTCGCTCACTTCCGCCGTGTGCACGTGGGTCTCGACGCGCAGGCCCGAGAGAGCGGGGCGGCGGGATACCTCCTGGAGGTACGCGGTTGCCTCCTCCGGCGTCACGAGGTGTCTTTCGCTGTGGACCTCGGAAGGCGCGTCCTTCTCGATGACGTGAACGAGGGTGAGCTGTGCGGCCGTTTTTTTGGCAAGCCACACAGCAGTCGTGAGGGCTGACTCGGCGAGCCGTGAACCATCCAATGGGACGAGGATATGGCGGAATGTTTTTTCACCCTGCATTATGTCCTCCAAGACTGATCTGCCCGCCAAAGGTCGTGTACAAAAGCACGATGTTCAGAGAGAGTATGACCACGGCACAAACAATCGCGAGGATTGTGGTAGAACGTCGATTCACGAGTGATCCCATGATCTCGCGATTTCGCGTGAACATGATCAGGGTGATGACGGGGATGGGCAGGGCGAAACTCAGGACCACCTGGCTCATCACCAAGGTCCGTGTAGGATCAAGCCCAAGGGCGATCGCGATCAGCGCTGGAACCATCGTTGCGATTCGACGGATCCATATTGGAATGCGAAACCCGACAAACCCCTGCATGACTACCTGACCCGCCATGGTTCCTACGTGAGAGCTGGAGACCCCCGAGGCGATCAGTGAGATCAGGAACACCGCCGCGGCTCCCCCTCCAAGCAGGGGAGTGAGGGTTTGATAGGCGGTCTGGATTTCTGCCACGTTGGCGTGCCCCGTGAGGTTGAAGACCTTGGCGGCCATGAAAAGCATCGCCATGTTCACCAACCCTGCAACGCCCATTGCGACGATGACGTCGATTGTCTCAAAACGGAATATCTTGCGCTTGTCCTGGTCGTTATGTGAAATGACGCGGTGCTGCGTAAGACTGGAGTGCAAATAGATCACATGAGGCATGACGGTGGCGCCGATGATGCCCACCGACAGAAGAACCGCATCGCTTCCCGGCAGGCTCGGCACGAAGCTGTGAAAGAGAATCTGACCCCAATCAGGCTTTGCCAGCAGGGTCTCGACCAGATAGCACAGTGCGATCACCCCAGCGGCCCCACCGATAAAGAGCTCCAGTCCGCGAAACCCTCGCTGCGTCACTGCAAGAATAGCGAAAACGAGTACTCCCGTGATGGCCGCCGCCAGGAACAGAGGAATGTGCAGCAGCAGATTCAGGCCTATCGCCGCCCCGAGAAACTCCGCCAGGTCCGTTGCCATGGCCGCGACTTCCTGTGTGATCCACAGCGTGATGCTGACCCCCCGAGGGAAGCGCATTCGGCATATCTCGGCGAGGTTTTTCCCGGTAGCGATTCCCAGCTTCGCGGAGAGTCCCTGCAGGAGCATGGCCATCAGGTTGGCCATCAGGATCACCCACAGCAGGGCATAGCCGAACTGGGCACCCCCCTGGATGTTTGTGGCGAAGTTGCCCGGGTCTATGTAGGCGATGGAGGCGATGAAAGCGGGACCGATGAAAGGCAGGACGGCCATCAGCCCCCTGCGTTGGCCGCCGATCGCTTCTCTCGCGGCCGCCTGTAGTTTGGGGTGAGACTCAGACATCTCGGTCTCCTTTGATCTTTCGCACGATGATCTGGCTCGCCGTGGTCTGCCCTAGAACGTGCTTCTGCCCCGCCACGAGTATGGTGATGAGCCTATCGATGGGCTCTACCTCGAGAACCTGGAGTTTGGTCTTCAAGCCGAGATGCATTTCACTCAGACGCGCAAGCAGGCCTGGTTCCCGGTCGCCCACCTCGACGACTTGCGCCGTGGATCCCGCGGGCAGTTCGGATAAATGCAATCTCTCGGGCTCTTTGATCGATCCGTCGATTGCGGGTATGGGAGAACCATGTGGATCGCTTGCGGGATGGCCCAGGTACTCATCGATGAGGCCCTCCAGGTATTCCGAGAGCACGTGCTCCAGCTTCTCGGCTTCCCCATGAACCCTGTCCCACGGGACGCCAAGGGCTCGGGTGAGATATGTTTCCAGGAGCCGATGGTGTCGAATCACCTCCAGGGCGGCAGCTCTCCCCGACCTGGTCAGTGTTACTCCCTGATACGGTTCATAGGTCACCCAATTGCGACTGGCGAGCTTCTTGAGCATGCCAGTCACGGTGGGGGCCGAATGGCCGATACGATCGGCAAGCATTGAGGTGGTCACCTGATTGTGCTTCAATTGCAAGGAATAAGTCTCTTTCAGATAATTCTCTTCTGCTTCGCTTCGCATTTTCGAACCCCCAATCGATTATTTAGGAATGCCTAAACTATAAACAAGACCCCGTTACCGTCAACAACAATCGCAGGCGGGAAATCAATCGGGCCGCTATTCTGTTATTTTGGATATTTTCAGAACGAATCCCACGACACCTGCCAGATATCCAAATCCCATGGAATAAGAAAGTTATTGTGTATCTTGGCCAAAAATGTGAATAAAAGACCTACGAAAGCAAATAAGAACACGCCAAATAGAACATATCCATAGAAGTGTCCTACAGGTGCCAGGAGCGTGGCGTTCCCCAATCCTTTTGTGTTGCCCAGCATGCCTTGTGCAATCTGGTAACCGTTGAGATTGCAGCCGATAGGAGCAAAAAAACCAATCAAGACCAGCAGGAAGCTCAATCTCAAGATATTCATTGACAAGGATTTGTTCATGGAATAATTCTTCCTTTCCTCATGGACAGAGCACGAACCCCTGAGCCCAGGGGCATCCGCCGCACGTGGGCGGCGGGCTGCCAAAGCAGTCTTCCTGGTTGCTGTCGATCCAGTCGCAGCTGTTGCAGCGGAGGCACGGCGGAAAATCGAAATCCTGCAGGCGCTGCCGGAATGCCACGTATTCGGAGTCGTTCCATATCGCCGAAAGGCTTCGTTCGCCGACCGAACCGAATGAGAACTCCCTTATCTCCCTCCGCCGGTCGCCCAAGTAGGCGTGGTGAGAATGGAGGAGCGGCAGGCAGGGGCTCACCCGACCGTCCCACCGGATGCTCATGCTGCCGCTCTCCACGAAGGGGCAGGTATCCTCCAGCCTCGTCGAGGCCCTGCCATTGGAGTACCGCAGGCCGCAGTCCGCCAGGACTTCCGCGATCGTGTGATCCCCGTCCTCGCTGGAATCCATCCGCGCGATGTCCATCCGGGAAAATGTGCCAATGGACTGACCGAGCGTCTTCTCGTGCAGAACTTCGTCGCGCAGCTCCTCCGTGTGGGGCTGGACGTTGCTGATGGAGAATTGCGTGGCCCCGAGCCGCAGGCCCAGCTTGATCACCTCCGAAAGCTCGGAATGGTTTCTCCTCATGGCCACGAAGGCAATCCCGAGGGCGGGGGTCTTCGCGTCATGCCGGTACTTGACCGATTTCAACAGGCGAAGATTTTCGATGATCCGGGCAAGGCGGGCATTTTCCCGCACGCCTTCGTAGCACTCCTGCGTCGCGCCGTCGAGAGACACCCAGAGCTCATCCAGCTCCATATCGACGAGTTGTTCTGCCGTCTGCTCGTCCAGTGCAAGTCCGTTGGTGATCATCTGCACCTTTGCGCCCACCGCCTTCACCTGCAGGATCATCTCGAGCGCCGCGGGATGAGAGAGCGGCTCCCCGATTCCGCCGAAAAATACCGAAGGAACCGGTTGAAAGGTTTTCAATCCCTCCACGATGCCCGAAAACACCCCAGCGTCCATTCGTCCCGTCGGTTCGTGCCATGCATTCCGCATGCACGTCCTGCAGGCGAGGGGGCAATCATTCGTCGGCTCGACGTAGATTTTCGCCAAATGCGAGACAGGTCGATGGAGGAGGAGGTGATGGTCGAGCTCCTCGATGCACAAACGTACACCGGGCTCAATCCCGTATTTCCGGGCAAGTTCGGCCGGGATCGCAACGCTTCCGTCAGGCGCGGCCTCGGTGAACACCCGTTTCCGCGGGGAAACGGGCCTATTGCGCGATCTGTCTGGACGTGCCACGGCCCTCATTGTAGCAGGGACGCGCAGTTTGGTCAGGTCGGCTCAGGCCGCGCGCTCGCCAGAAGAACGGATCAGCTCGACGAAATAGCGATGCAGTCTGCTGTCGCTCGTCAGTTCCGGGTGGAAGACCGCTGCGAGCATGTGTGCCTGCCGTGCCGCGACGATGGTCCCGTCCTGGAGCCGGGCGAGTACTTCCACTCCAGGGCCTACCGAAGCGATGGCGGGCGCGCGGATGAAGACGGCGCGCATCGGCGGATCGCCCAGCACCGGAATCGAGAGGAAGGTTTCGAAGGACTGGAGCTGGCGGCCGAAGGCATTGCGCCGAATCCTGAGATCCATGAGCCCGATGAGAGGCTGGTCGCGCCCCCCGATGTCGCGGGCGAGCACGATGGCGCCTGCGCACGTGCCGAACGCCGGCATTCCCGCCGCGATGCGTTGGCGAAGGGGATCGAGCAGGCCGGAGTCGTGCATGAGCTTGCCGATCGTCGTGCTCTCCCCACCGGGAATGACGATGCCGTCGATCTCCGACAGCTGGCGGGTCGTGCGGATCTCCATGGTGCGGATGGTCTCGAAACGATCCGCGTTCAGGCGGCGAAGAACGGCCGCGTGCTCGAAGAAATCCCCCTGAAGGGCAAGAACGCCGATTCTCATCGAGTCACCTGCCCCGTGCGGCAAGGAGCATGTCTTGCGGTATGGCACTTATCTCGAGCCCCGGCATCGCCCCGCGCAGTCCGCGAGATACCCTGGCGATGACCTCGGGATCCTTGAAGTGCGTCGTCGCCTGCACGATTGCCGCCGCCCGCCGCGCGGGGTCCTCGGACTTGAATATCCCCGATCCCACGAATACTCCGTCGGCGCCAAGCTGCATGAGGAGCGCGGCGTCTGCGGGGGTAGCCAGACCGCCCGCGGCGAAATTCACCACCGGAAGCCGCCCCTCGCGGGCAACCTCGACTACCAGGTTGTAAGGAGCGTTCAGGTTCTTTGCCTCGGCCGCCAGCTCTTCGGGTGACGCCGCGTGAAGCCGACGGATCGAGCTTTGCACCGCGCGCATGTGACGCACCGCCTCAACGACGTTGCCCGTGCCGGCCTCGCCTTTCGTGCGGATCATCGCCGCTCCTTCCGCAATCCGCCGAAGGGCCTCGCCGAGATCGCGGCACCCGCAGACAAAAGGGACCCGGAAGGCGTTCTTGTCGATGTGGTGCTCCTCGTCGGCGGGAGTGAGAACCTCCGACTCGTCCACGTAGTCTATGCCGAGGGACTCCAGCACCTGAGCTTCGACAAAGTGACCGATGCGGCACTTCGCCATGACCGGAATCGTCACCGCTTCCATGATCTGCAGGATCAGTTCCGGGTCGCTCATTCGCGCCACGCCGCCGGCGGCCCTGATGTCGGCGGGAACGCGTTCCAGCGCCATGACCGCGCATGCCCCTGCGTCTTCCGCGATCCGCGCGTGCTCCGTGGTGACGACGTCCATGATCACCCCGCCCTTCAGCATCTGCGCCAGGCCCTTCTTGGTGAGCCACGTTGACTGTTCCATCGTCATTCCTCCACTATGCAAAAGATACGATCCAAATGGTATAATAAAAGATCCAATATTCAATAGATTGAATGGGCCATTTACTTCGACGGAAGAGATCGAGGAGACGAGGATGTGGGCGGAAAACCTGATCATCGCGCTGGACGAAAAGACGAGGGGATCTTCCCGTCCCCGGCATCGACAGGTGTTCACACAGATCCGGGACGCCATCCGGGACGGTAGGCTCAGACCCGGCGACCGGCTTCCTGCAACCCGTGAGCTCGCGCTCGCCCTCGGGCTTGCGCGGAACACCGTCGCGAGGGCGTACGAGGATCTGCTCGTCGAAGGCTACATCGAGGGAAGGGTCGGGTCAGGCTCGTACGTCTCGACGGGTCTGGGTGAGCTGCCCCGGGATGCGGGGGAGGCGGGAAAACGACGGGCGCCACCGGCGCACGCGCCCGAACAGGAAAAACCAGGACTGCACCGAGCGGACCCCGGTCTGCCGCTCATCGACTTTCGGCCGGGCATTCCGGACTGGGACGCTTTCCCCCGGGGCCTGTGGCTCCGGCTCCTCGGCAGGGCGCTGCGCACGAAGGCGGCTGAGCTGCGGAGGTACGGCGAGCCCGGCGGGCATTTTCCACTTCGGGAGGCGATCGCGCGTCACCTCGCCGTCTCACGGGCTGTCGCCGCCGTGCCCGAGCAGGTCGTCATCGTCAACGGCTCGCAGCAGGCTCTGGATCTCATCGCGCGCCTTTTCCTCAGGACAGGCGACACCGTCGCCCTGGAAGATCCCGGGTATCCGGATGCGCGGCGCGTGCTCTCCGGGCCCGACTCCCGGCAGCTCTTTGTTCCTGTCGACGATGACGGAATCGACGTGAGCATCCTGGAACGGATGACGCGCACCCGCGCCGCTCCACGCCTTCTCTACGTGACCCCGTCGCACCAGTTCCCCACCGGAGCGGTGCTCTCCCTGTCGCGTCGTCTGGCACTTCTGGGCTGGGCGGCCCGGCGAAATGTCCTCATCGTGGAGGACGACTACGACAGCGAGTTTCGCACGCCGGGACGCCTCGTCGAGTCCCTCCAGGGGCTCGACCGTTCCCGGAAGGTCATCTATGTCGGGACGTTTTCAACCGTCCTCTTCCCGCCTCTCAGGGTCGGCTACGTCGTGCTTCCGCCCGAAATGGCCGAGCCCTTCATGCAGGCCAAGTGGCTGGCCGATCGGCAGACGCCGACCCTCGAACAGCTGGCGCTCACCGATTTCCTTCAGGAAGGCCACTTCGAGCGTCACCTGCGCCGGATGCGCCGGCTGGTCTCCGCGCGGCGCGAGGCCATGCGGTCGGCGCTCGAGAGACATCTCGGAGATCTGATGGAGGCCTCGGACACCAACGTGGGAATGCACGTAATGGTGAGGTTGACCGCCCGGTCCCGCGGGACGGGAGCCGCGGAGATCGAAGGACGAGTGCTCGCTGCGGCGGCCGAGCGTGGAGTTGCGATCTATCCCGTCGGTCCCTGCTTCTCCCGGCCGCCCCGACATGCGACATTTCTCCTGGGATACGCCGCGCTCAGCGAGGATCTCATCAGTGAGGGGGTTATGAAGCTCGCCGCGGCGGTGGCGGCGGTCCTCAACGGCGGCCGCTGAGCCGGTGCGCTATCGCACTCCGTAGACGGCCACATGCGCCCGCCCGTCGAGCCAACTGCCCACGGTCTTGTAGGTGAACTGGATGTTTCTGATCCTGCGTTTTCCGCCCAGCAGGTCGATGAAGCGCGAGCGCGATCCTTCATTGAAGATGAGGCGGGTGTCCATCCTTTCTCTGTCACCGTTGCCGTAGACGATGACGAGATCGAAGACCTCGATGTCATTGTTCTCCACGACGAAGACGAGGGAGCGAAAAAAGCCCTCGTAATCGCCGACCGTGATCACGTCGTGGTCTCCGCGGAAGGGGACGGTCCGCTCGCCCAGAAACACCGAGCCGTGGGGAAGGGAGGCGGTCATGCACGACGTGAGGGCAAGCGCAATGGCCGCGATGGAAAGGATCCTCTTCATGTTTCCTCCTTGAAGCGCGCCACGCGCCTCGAGTTGTGGGGGTTCACGGCTCACTGTATACTGCTGATCCATGATGCACGAGCTCCCCCGGGCGAAAACAATTTTCGAGCCTTTCCGCATCAAGTCGGTGGAGCCGATCCGGCTGCTCTCCGCCGCCGATCGCCGCCGCGTCCTGGAGGAGGCCGGCTACAACCTCTTCAAGCTCCGCTCGCAGGACGTCACCTTCGACCTCCTGACGGATTCCGGAACCTCCGCAATGAGCGCCCGTCAGTGGGCCGGCATCATGGTCGGCGACGAGTCGTACGCCGGCTCGCCGAGCTTCCAGCGTTTCGAGGCAGCAGTCAGGGATCTCACCGGGCTCCCCCACGTCATTCCGACCCACCAGGGCAGGTCGGCGGAGTTTCTCCTCATGCAGGCTCTCCGCCTTGGGAAGGGCGACGTGGTCATCGGAAATACGCACTTCGACACGACACGCGCGAACATCGAGCATTCGGGGGCGCAGGCGCTGGACCTGCCCTGCAAGGAGACCGCGGACACCCAGTCGGTCGCTCCCTTCAAAGGGAACATCGATCTCGACGCCCTCGCTCGTCTTCTCGAGAATGACTCCCGAAGCGCGCGCCTGCTCATCATCACGGTGACGAACAACTCGGTGGGCGGCCAGCCGGTGTCCATGGAAAACATCAGGCGCGCCCGACGCATCGTGGAACCGCTCGGGATCCCGCTGTTCCTCGATGCTGCGCGGTTCGCCGAGAATGCCTTCTTCATCAAGAAGCGCGAGAAGGGGTTCGAGGGCTCTCACGTGCGTGAGATCGCCCGTGAGATGTTCTCACTCTGCGACGGCGCGCTGATGAGCGCGAAGAAGGACGCATTCGGGAACATCGGAGGTTTTCTCGCGATCCGGGATTCCGGGCTGGCCGAGTCTGTCCGGAGCCTCATGGTGATCACGGAAGGCTTTCCCACGTACGGCGGCCTCGCGGGGCGGGACCTGGAGGCTCTGGCCATCGGTCTGGAGGAGATTCTCGACGAGGACTACCTCATCTATCGCCTGCGTTCGACGGAGTACTTCGGCGAGGGGATCCGTTCCGCCGGCATTCCAGTAATCCGTCCCATCGGAGGGCATGCCGTGTACATCGACGCGGGAGCGGCCCTCCCGCACATTCCCTGGCGCGAGTACCCGGGGCAGTCACTCAGCGTGGCGCTGTACAACGGCATCGGTATCCGCTCCGTGGAAGTCGGCTCGATCATGCTGGGGTCGCGGGACCCGGACACCGGAGAGGAACGGCCCGCTCCCCGGGAGCTTGTCCGCCTTGCGATCCCACGCCGGGTCTACACCCAGAGTCACGTCGACTACATGGTCGAGATGATCGGTCATCTCGCGAAGCGCCTGGGCGAGCTTCGCGGATATGCGTTCACCTACCAGGCGCCTGTCCTGCGCCATTTCACGGCGACCTTCAAGCCGCTGGCCTAGAAACTCGGCGCGGCGAGTCCCCGGGGCCGTCACGGGCCCGAAGAGTCGGCATCAGAGTATATTGTGCGGGGGGAGTGCATGCTGCCTCGACTGGTTTCGATTTCCGCGATCGTTTTTTTTATTTTCGGGCCGGCCGCCGTTTTCGCTCTCGACTACGACGATGCTGTTCACCTCCTGGAGCGAACCGGGTTTGGCGCACCGCCGCGCACAATAGTCGTTCTCTCGGCGCTCTCACGGGCGGAGGCGGTGGATTTCATGATCAACGGGCTGCGGACGGATCCCGCCGTCACCCCGCCGCCCTGGAGCATTCCGCCGTTTCCAAAGCCCCCGGGCGACAGGGCCCATCCAGCCGACGCGGCGACGAAGAAGGCCTACGCCCAGATGATCGAGGACCACAAGCAGGAGCTGCGCGCGTGGTACATCAACGGCCTCGTTTCCGCGCCGAGCCCTCTCACGGAGAAAATGGTCCTGTTCTGGCACAACCATTTCACCTCCAGCCTCGAGAAAACCAACTCGCCTGAGCTGCTCCTCGGGCAGGACCTCCTGCTCAGGCGGCTGGGGACGACGAGCTTCGGCGCGCTCCTGCACGCCGTCTCCCGCGATCCCGCCATGGTGCTCTACCTCGACAATGAGACGAACGTGAAAGGAAAGCCGAACGAGAATTACGCCCGCGAGCTGCTCGAGTTGTTCACGATGGGCGAAGGCAACTACTCGGAGCAGGACGTGAAGGAGGCGGCGCGCGCTTTTACCGGCCTTACGGTGGACAGGTACAACGGCACCACGAGCTTCGACCCTCATCGTCATGACGACGGCACGAAGACCTTCCTTGGAAAAACCGGGAACTTCAACGGGGACGACATAGTGGACATCATTCTCCAGCAGGACCGCCCCGCCGTCTTCCTGACCGAGAAGCTGTGGCAGTACTTCATCTCTCCGCAGCCCGACCCGGCTCTCATCCAGACGTGGGCTGCGGCCTTCCGGTCCTCCGGGTACCAGATCACCACCCTCTTGCGGCTCATGCTCGGGAGCGACGCCTTCTGGGCGGAGGAGAACCGCAACGCACTGATCAAGTCCCCCGTGGAGCTGCTCATCGGGTTCATACGAACGTGGGGGATCACCGACTACGATCCGAAGCGGCTCACGTACCAGCTCTCCCGTCTCGGCCAGGACCTGTTCAACCCGATCAGCGTGAAAGGATGGCCATGGGGGCGGGATTGGATCGACGCGGCCACCCTGCTCGAGCGCCGAAGGGACATCGCCGATCTCGTGAACTCCTTCCGCAGGCAATCCCAGCTGGCAGCGGCGAATCTCGAATAGGGGAGGGCGATGAGAACACGATCGAGTCTCGGAACCCTTTTCGTTCTCGCCGCGATCCTCGGCGGCGCGCAGGTGTTGACGGCGGAACCGGATGCCCCTGAGACCCCTGTGAATACACTGGTCCTGCTTCAGCTCGCCGGTGGAAACGACGGGCTGGTCAGCGTGATCCCGTTCAGCGATCCCGCGCTCGCGGCGGCCCGGAAGACACTCGTTCCGCCGGAGGCTGACCTGCTCAAGCTGGACGGGAAGCTCGCGCTTCATCCCGCGCTCGCACCCCTTCTGACGGCGTGGAATGAAGGGGATCTTGCGATCGCACTCGGCGTCGGTTACGCGGATCCGAACCGGTCCCACTTCCGGTCCACCGACATCTGGGAGACCGCATCTTCATCCCGCGAAGTCCTGAACACGGGCTGGCTCGCCCGTCTCCTGACCCCGGCAACCCGTCCCCCCGCAATCTTCGCCGATGCGCTGATCCTGGGGGAAACCCAGGCGGGCCCGCTCAAGGGACCAGGGATGCACAACCTCTCCCTGGACAACCTTGACGCATTCCTTCGCGACGCCGCGCAGATGGAGAGTGCTCCATCGGGAAAGCAGGGGAGCCTGGGCTACATCGATTCCGTGCAGCTGGATATCATCGCTGCCGCCTCGGTTCTATCGACGATCAAACCTTCGATCAAGGAGCCTGCCGTGCCCTTTCCTGATACCGGGCTCGGCAGGCAGATGAAGACGAGCTTTCAGCTCCTTGCGGCAGGCCTGCGCGTTCCCGTGATAAAGCTCACGCTGCGCGGGTTCGACCTGCACAGCGGGGAAAAGCCGGTCCAGGAACGCCTGCTCGCCGAGCTTGCAGGAGCAGTCGCCGCGTTCCGTCTCAACCTCATCCAGGCCGGACTCTGGGACCGCGTGCTGGTGATGACCTATTCCGAGTTCGGCCGCCGGGTGGAAGAGAACGCGAGCAATGGCACCGATCACGGGACGGCCGCGCCGGTGTTCATCCTGGGCGGAAAGGTGAAAGGCGGGTTCTACGGCGCCCAGCCTTCAATCGCCCCGGCCGATCTGGAGCAGGGAGACATGAAGTACACGCTGGACTTCCGGGCTCTCTATCGCACCGTCGCAGAGGGATTCTGGGGAATCAGGGACACGGCGCTTCTTTCCTCTGTGTTTCCCACCGTGAGCGAGACCGTGCCGCTCTTCAAGCGCTGACGGGCGCGGCAACATTTCCAACATACTTTTCAGCGGAAAAGAGAGAGTGTCGCAATTTTTGCGGCACGGAGACCTGCGATGTTGTGGTCATGAAGACAGACAGCGGGTTCGCGGCCGCAATGCGCAGGCATTCGGTAGTCGTGAAGGTCCTGCTCATCGGCATGCTTTCGCTCCTCCTCCTGGTGCCTTTCCTCATGCTCCAGTCGGTCGTCGGCGAGCGGGAGCAGAGGAAAGCTGAGACGGAAGCTGAGATCATGCAGTCCTGGGGTGGGCCGCAGACCCTGGCAGGGCCGATCCTCACTGTCCCCTACATCAGCCGATCGCGTGATTCAAGCGGCAAGCAGGTGGAGACGGTGCAGACGGCGCACTTCCTTCCGGAGACTCTTGCGATCGACGGATCACTCCTTCCCGAAACTCGAGCCCGGGGCATGTACCAGGTCACAGTGTACAGCGCGCGAGTGGCGATCCAGGGAACGTTCGGGCGCCCGGATTTCTCAGGCATTCGTGTGAGCGCCGCGGATATTCTCTGGGGGCAGGCGTTTCTTTCCGTCGAGCTGCCCGACATGCGGTCCCTGCAGGAAAGGGTCCCGCTCACCTGGGGGGAGGGGAGGCTGGAGTTCCGATCCGGCAAGGGCAGCACGGGGATGTTTCCCGGAGAGGTCCGTGCGGAGCTCTCCAGCCTGGCCCGGGGATGGCCGAGGGAAGACCCCACAACCGGCATTCCCTTCGCATTCGAATTGTCGCTTCACGGAGGGGACTCGATCAGTTTTCTGCCGCTCGGTGATGAGACCCGGGTTCGTATTCGCTCCACGTGGCCGAGTCCGACCTTCAACGGCTCCTTCCTGCCGATTCACCGCGCCCTCGGTCACGAGGGCTTCGACGCCGAGTGGCGCGTCATCTCCATGGCGCGCGCGTATCCACAGCGGTGGACGAACGGCGAGGTGGAGTCGCAGGCGCTCCTTTCAACGGGATTCGGCGTCAGCCTCATGACACCCGTGGACACGTACCTGAAGGTCACACGGGCGCTGAAATACGGGATCCTCTTTCTCGTGCTCCCCTTCTGCACTCTTTTTCTCTTCGAGGTATTCTCGCGGCGGAGGATCCATCCTCTCCAGTACCTGCTGGTAGGCCTGGCGGACTGCGTGTTCTACCTTCTCCTGCTCTCCCTTGCTGAGCACCTGAGCTTCGAGCTGGCGTACGGCCTCGCGGCGGCTGCCTGCTCGGGCCTTGTGACGTTGTATGCGGTAGCAGTCGTACGGAGCAGGACGGGCATTGTCATGCTGCCAGTGCTCGGCGCCGCGTACGGCTTCCTCGCCCTGGTGCTTTCCTCGGAAGACAATGCCCTCCTGATGGGGGCCATCGGGCTTTTCCTCCTGCTGGGCACCGTCATGTTCCTGACGCGCAGGATTGACTGGTACCGCAGGGATCGAAGCGGATTCCCTACGCTTTCTCCCTGATCGACAGGACAACCTTGCCGAGCACTTTGCCGCTCTCCCGCGCGATGAATGCGTCCCTGATCTTCTCGAGCGGAAATACGCCATGAATGTACACTTTGACAGTCCCGTCATTCACGAGCTTCGCGAGACGGTCCAATCGGGAGGTGGTGACCTCCCCCCGCAGGGGAAGCGCCGTGACCTGATGCTTCGCGGCACGTTCGGCGTCCGGCTGGGCGGCAAAGGTGACGATCGATCCACCCTTCTTCAGTACGGAAAAGGAGCCGGCGTACACCTCTCCCCCCCGGGTGTCGAGGACCGCGTCGTAGTCATGAAGAAGGCTCTGGAAAGAGCTCTTCTCGAAGTCGACCACCTCGTCGGCGCCAAGCTTTTTCACGTAACCTTCCGCGGACCCTCGGCAGGTGGCGGCGACATGCGCGCCGACACCCTTCGCCATTTGCACGGCGAAGGTCCCGATGCCGCCTGAGCCGCCGTGGATCAGTATCCGGGTGCCCTTGCCCACCTTGAGCGCCTCGTAGATGGCCTGCAGCGCGCAGATCCCCGCCAGGGGGAGCGCCGCTGCCTCCGTGAAGCTCAGCTTTTTCGGGGCCATGGCCAGGAGCCCGGCCGGAACCGCGGCGTATTCTGCGAATGCCCCGGTCGCCCCGGCAAAGACCGATGCCGAGCCGTACACCCGGTCACCGGCCTTGAGCCATCCCACGCCGGGATCCGTCTCGGCGATTGTGCCCGCGATGTCCAGCCCCAGCGTGGCGGGAAACTGCAGGGGCGCCATCGCATGCATGTAGCCCGCCCTGATTGCCGAATCTGCAGGATTGAGACTGGCCGCGTGGATCTCGACGAGAACCCTCCCGCCCCCCGCTGATGGCCGGGGAGCGTCCGGGGCAATCGTGACGACGCCCGCGTCCCCGTACTTCCTGATCTGTGCTGCTTTCATGATACCTCCTGATTGTGAGCACGTGTGCTGGGACAAAGCTAAACAACTTAATAAAATTAAGCAAGACATTTTATGAAAATTCTGATAGAATAGAGGGAGCATGCAACAGGGACGCTCCTCGGAGGATCATTGCCAGGCAGAGACGCTGAAGCTGCTGGGGGACTACGTGACCCTGCGGATCATCGACTTCCTCCGCACAGGACAGCTTCGCTTCACGGAGCTCCAGCGATCGATCGGCGACGTGAACTCCGTGACACTCTCCAACCGCCTGAGGCGCCTCGAAGCGGCCGGCGTCCTCGAGCGTGAAGAAGCCACCATCGACCGTCAGTCAGTGGCCTACAGGCTGACGGACGTTGGAAAAGGCATGCTTCCCATCCTGCGGGAAATCCAGGGCTTTACCGCGCACTACGCCTCCCCCCGGGCCGCCGCTGCTCCGTCGAGAAAGAAATCCCGAACGGTGCGGCGGTCCATCCGCGAGGAATGAGGCGTTACGCTTCCGCGACCTGTTTGTCTGCCACAACCGCGCTTTCGTCCTGCTTCGCCGCGCGCCGGCGCTCGAAAAGGAAGAATGCCGCGGGCACCACGAAGAACGTGAGGATGGCCGAGGAGATGATTCCCCCGAACATGACCACGCCGAGTCTCTGACCGAATTCCGTTCCCTGGCCCCTGCCGAACACGAGCGGCCCGGCAATCACCAGGACGGTGAGCGTCGTCATGATGATCGGCCTGAACCTGAGTCTCGCAGACTCGATCAGCGCTTCCTTCAAAGGCATCTTTCCCAGGCGTTCGACCACGAAGTCGAGATACAGGATTGCGTTCTTTGCGGACAGTCCGATGAGCAGCAGCATGCCGAGCATGCCGAATGTGTCCAGGCCTCCTCCCATGAGGACCACGAAAAGGAGAGCGCCGACGATTGCCAGGGGCACCGGCATCAACAGGTAGAGGGGATAGCGCCAGGAATTGAACTGCGCCGCCATGACGAGGTACGCAAGGAACAGGGCAAGGAGAAATGCGATGACCCCCGTGTTCGCCACCTCCCGCGCCAGGGCGCTCGCGCCGAATATGCCTCCCGAACCAAGGGTGACGTTCGCATCCAGGAGACCCTGCCGGGTGAGCTCATCGGTGAGCGCGTTCTGGAAGGCGAGGGCGGGCGGCGCTCCTTTTGCCAGGCCGATTGAAAGTGTCGCGGTGTACAGGCGGTTGTACCTGAGCACGCTGATCGGAGACTGGCGGAGAACGAGGCTGCCCAGCTGCCCGACCTGGAGCCGCGATTTTCGCGCGGCGGAATAGATTGGCAGGTTCATCAGCGACTGGCCGCCGGTCAGATAGGTGGGATCGATCTGGACCATGATCGGGTAGCTCTGGCCGCCGATCTGCGCGTCCCCTGCCTTGGTGCCGGAGGCGTAGGTCTGAAGGAGTCCCGCGATCACGCCCGGACTGATGCCCGTTCCTTCCATCTGCGACTCGTTCGGCGTGAAGTCCCTCTCGACGGTCACGTTCGAAAGGCTGGAGCTCACGCTTGTGACGAATCGATGCTGCTGGAGGAATGGCAGGATCCGTGAGTTCCTTTTCAGGAGCAGGTCCGCGTCCGCCGAGAGGAGACTCAGGCTGATCGTCGAGCTGGCACCCGGAGGCCCGCCGGCTGCCGTGAGGTTGAGAGTGGCGGAGGGGTCGTCGGCCGAAAGGATGGCGCCCATGTCCCGCTGGTATCTCGGCATCAGGTCGTACACGCCCGCTCTTTTCGAAAGCGGGACGAGCTGAACGACCATCGTCGTGTTTTCCGGCCTGTTCACGCCGACCGTGAAAATACCGACGCTCCCCACGACGGTCTGGACGGTCCTCACCTCGGGCTGGTGGAGGAGATATGCCTCCATCCTGCCGGTGGTCGTGTTGGTTGCCGCGAGCGTGGATCCGGAATGCATGCTGACGTTCACCGTGATCGTTCCGTTGTCGCTCTGGGGCGCAAAGCTGAACGTGATCTTCGGGATGACCAGGACGACGATGACGACAAGCAGACCCACGGTCGCGAGAAGCACCACGAGGCTCCTGTCGAGCAGGCCGACCAGAGACTTCGCGTACGCCTCCCGAACCCATTCCAGGCCAGCCTCGGTCCAGCCGTGGAGCATCGTCGTGAGCGCCTGGAAGAAGCTCAGGAGGAGCCGTCCAAGGTACCGGAGGATCCCGAGGAGGAAGGGGTAGAGGAGCATCCCGGGCAGAGAGAACAGGTGCTTCGTGGCAAGAAGCGCAACGATGACGCCAAGCCCCACGAGGATGCCGGCGGGCTTTCTCCACGCCACGAGCCCCCAGCGCATCGATTGTCCGAACATCCCGAAGCTCTTCGCGAGGTCCTGCCAGTCAAGAGTCCGATCGGAATCCGGGGTGTAGGCCAGCCGCACGGTAAGAAAGAGAACCGCTTCCAGGAGCGAGAACCCGACCGCGGCGGCGAGCCCCAGGGCGAACTGGCGGAGGAACTGACCGATGATGCCGCCGATGAAACTGACGGGGATGAGGACGGAGAGCAGGGAGAGAGTGGCGGCCACAACGGCGCTGAAAATCTCGCTCGCTCCCTTGAGCACCGCCTCCTTCTGATTGAAACCCATGGCGCGGTAGCGCTCGACGTTCTCCGCGACGACGATGGAATCGTCGACCACGATACCGATGGCCACGATCAATGCGAGCATCGACACGAGGTTGAGAGTGAATCCAGCAAGGTTGTACAGGACGGGGGCCGCGGAGAGAGCGATCGGCACCGCGAGTATCACGGATAAAGCCGTGTTGAGCTTTCCGAGGAAGAGCAGGACGATCAGGGCCACGACGATCGCCGTGATGATGATTTCCCTGTAGGTCGAATCCAGGGACGCCTTGATCGGCGCCGTTGTGTCGTTGCTGTACGCCACGGAGTACCCTGTTGGAAGGTTCGTCCCCGACAGGAGGCTTCGGACCTTTGCCACGGTTGAGACAGCGTTGGAATCCGAGGTCTTCTGGACGGACACGAGCACCGCCGGCGTGCCGTTTACCCGCGCATAGTTCGTTGAGACGGGCACGTCCCGGACCGCCGCGACGTCGGACACATGGACACCCCGGGCGGCATCCACGAAGGTGTTCGCGATCTCCTGCGTGTCGACGGGGACGTTCTCGGTTGCGAAAGTGAGGGCGTTCTTGTGGCTGTTGATGGTACCGATCGGCATGTTGATCGCCGAGCCCGTGATCGCCGCGACAACCTGCTCGGGTCCGAGATCGAACGATTGAAGCCGATCGGGGTTCAGGAGGACCTGGAACTGTCGGGTCGGTCCCCCGTCCACCTGGACGTTGGCGACGCCTGCAACGCGCTCCAGCTTCGGCGTGAGCTCGTTGGTGACATAGGTGCTCACGTCGCCGAGGCTTGCGCCAGAGCCCGAGACGCCGAACTGCAGGACGGGGATGGCGGAGGGGTCGAAGGTCTGTACGATCGGGGAATACACCCCCAACGGGAGCCGGCGCGTCACCGCGGAAACCATGGAGGCGACCTTGTTTGCATCACCGTTCTGGTCCGTGGACTGGTCGAAGCTGATGATGATCTGGCTGGCCCCCGTCGAGCTGAAGGAGTTGATGTCCGTGATCCCGCCCAGGGTGGAGACTGCATTCTCCAGCACCTGGGTGATCTGCTGATCCACCACGCTCGGCGAGGCCCCCGGGTAGGCGGTGGTGACGACGACGTACGGAAAGTTGAGAGAGGGAAACTGGTCGACACCGAGGTTCAGGATGGAGATCAGGCCGAAGGCGAAGATCGCGACGAAGACCCCGATCGCGAAGACGTAGCGGGTCACGGAGAACCGCACCGCGGGGTTGATCCTATCGAAAATTTTCGCCTGGATGTCGCGCGTGGTTTTCATTTGTTTCCTTCAGTCGACACCGGGAGCGGTTTCACCAGAGATCCGTCGAGCAGCCCTGGCGGCGGGTTCACCACGACCAGGCTGCCGGCATTCACTCCCGTCACCGCGGCCGAGTTGCCGCTCTCCGCGAGGATCGTGATCGGGCGCGCGAGCGCCTTCCCGCCTTCCACCACGTAGACGAAGTTCTGGTCCTCGTTCGTCTGCAGCGCGCCGGTCTGCACGAGGGCTCCCCTCGCAAGCGTCACGGAATAGCTCACGGTGCCGACCGCACCGAAGGTGAGCGGCAGGGATTCCGGCAAAGCCGCCACAAGGGGCACGACTCCGTTCAGGGGGACCTCGGATGACTGGCTGACACGAAGCGGATAGCTCTTTCCGTTCAGGGTGAACGTGACCGCGGCGCCCACGGGCAGGGTGACCGCATCCCCTGGGGGAACGGCGAAATCTATCTCGCGCTCCCGGCTCCCGATCATGAAAGCGGGCGCGTTCTGCCCCACGAACTCACCTGGCATCACCTTCACGGAGACAAGCCTGCCTGCGTACGGCGCCCTGATGGATGCATGCTGGAGGTTGAGCTGGGCCTGCTGGAGGGCGAAGTCCGCCTGCTGGACGGAGAGCTTCAGCTGGGCGATGTTCTGCAGGTCCGCTTTCCTGTTCTGGTCCTGCGCGGTCCGCGCCGCCTCGAGATTGGCCTTCGCGGTTTCCAGGTCGCTCTTCGCTCTGTCCACGTCCCCACCGGTTGCTCCGCCGAGATCGAAGAGGGCCTTCCGCGAATCGTAGTTGCGCTGCGCGCCGGAGAGGGCCGACTCGGCGGACTGGACCTGCAGGTCGAGCTTGGGGGTGGCCTGCTGCGTCGTGTCCTGGCCCGTGGAAAGGTTGATGCGCGCCGCCTCCAGGGCTGCCTGAGCGGTTTTCACGGAGAGCTGGAGCTGGCTGTCGTCGAGCTGGATGACCGTGTCTCCCGCCTGGACCCAGTCACCGGCCTTCCGCACGACGCGCGCCACCACTCCGCCCACCTGGCCGACGACCTGGCTTTCCATCACGGGGTTCACGGTGCCGGATGCCTGGTGCTGCACGACCAGTGAATCGACCGCCACCGCAACGACCTGGACGGCGATCTCGGCGATGCCCGGCCCTTTTGCGCCCGAGAGTAAACTCGGCGCGGTTTCGGCCGTTTTCGGCTTCGCGGCACAGCCCAGCATAGTGAGAAGGATCGCCACAACAGTCAGCGTCAGCCCGGCGTGAAGCGATTTCTTCAGATGCGTCATGTGGGTCATCTCCTAGTAGCCCATTGCGGCACGCAGCTGCAGGACGGCGAGCTGCGCGTTTCTCTGTGCCGAGACCACGGCGGATTTCGCGTCTCCGGCGTTGACCGAGGCGTCGAGGAGGTCCTGGGTGGTGGCCGTACCGAACTTCGCCTCTGTTTTTTTCAAGGTGAACTGCAATTCGAGCTTCTCCGACATGAGCCGGGCGATCTGCAGCCTCTTCAGCTGGACCTGCACGAGGTTGAACGCTTCTTCCACGTCAGTTGCGATGCTGGCCTTCAGCTGGCTTTCCTGCGCGGTGTAGACTTCGTTCTGCAGCCGGTTGGCTTCAAGCTTGTGAGCCGCGGCCCCCGCGTCCAGGATCGGGAGACAGACCGTCACTCCAAGGCTTCCCTGCCCTGCGCGCGTCAGCAGGTTCCAGTCAACGATCAGGTTCGCCCCACCCGTCAGGCTCACGCTCGGAGTTGTCTGGCCCTCGATCAGCGCGCGGTCGATCGCCGCGGTCTGGCGGTTGAGCTCGATCTGCTGTACGTCGGTTCTTCTTTTCAACGCCTCCGAAATTGCATCTTCGACGGTG
>JBEKXR010000008.1:0-20537 GCA_049511935.1 Spirochaetia bacterium
CGCCGAGGCGCTTGCCGCGGAGGGCATCGATGCGGAGGTCGTGGACCTGCGCACTCTCCGTCCCCTGGATGAGCGCACCGTGTACGAGTCGGTCGCCCGGACCCACAGGTGCGTCGTCGTGGACGAATCGATGCCCTTCGCCAGCGTCGGCTCCCATGTCGCGTGGCTGGTGTCGCGCAATTGCTTCGACGAGCTGGACGCCTCCGTGGAGCTGGTTTCCGGCGAGGACGTGCCCCTGCCGTACAACCACGCACTGGAGCTTGCCGCGCAGCCCTCCATTGTAAAGATACTGGACGCGGTGAAGCGGGTCCTGTATGCCTGAAAAAATCCTCATGATGGCTTTGTCCCCCACCATGGAAACCGGAACCCTCGCGCGATGGCACAAGAAGGAAGGGGACATCGTCGCAAGCGGAGACGTGTTGTGCGAAGTGGAGACGGACAAAGCGACCATGGACTACGAGTCCAGCGCGGAAGGCACGCTGCTGAAGATCCTGCTCCCGGAGGGCGGCCAGGCGAAGGTCGGAGATCCCATCGCCATCGTGGGCAAACCGGGAGAAGACATTACAGCTCTCATCGCCGAGGGCACGCCTTCCCCGGGCACAAGGCTGGCGGGGAAGGCTCCCGCGTCCGCTCCGGGACCGAAGTCGACACCTGCAGCCCATCCTCTCGTGCCGACGGCGGTTGCCGCGGCCAGCGGGCGCATCAAGTCCTCGCCGCTTGCGCGGAAGATCGCGCAGGCAAAGGGGATCGACCTGCGATCGCTCAGGGGCTCCGGTCCCAATGGAAGGATCGTGAAGCGCGACCTGGAGAACCTCGCCGGCGCCCCGAGTGCGGCATCCGCAGGCGCGCGCGCCGCGTCCCAGCTCCCCACGGCGCCGCTTCTCCAGCCCGGGCCGGGCGACGAGGTCATCCCGGTCTCCCGGATGCGTCAGATCATCGCGCGTCGCCTTACCGAATCGATGTACACGGCGCCGCACTACTACCTCACAGTGGCAGTCGGAATGGACGAGCTCCTTGCGGCGCGCGCGCGATTAAACGCGGGGCGCGAGAAAAAGATCACGCTGAACGCGTTCCTCATGACCATCGCCGCCCGGGCGCTGGCCCGGCATCCGCGAGTGAACTCTTCGTGGAACGGCGAGACATTGCTCCAGCATTCCTCGGCCGACATCGGGCTCGCGGTCGCGCTGCCCGACGGGCTTATCACGCCCGTCGTTCGCGACTGCGGCCGCAAGGGCATCGCGGCGATCGACGCGGAGCTCTCGGACCTCGTCGAACGGGCGCGGGCGGGCAAGCTCGCGCCGCCCGAGTACGCGGGAGCGACATTCACGATCAGCAACCTCGGCGCCGCGGGGATCGACGAGTTCACCGCGATTATCAACCCGCCGGGCTCCGCGATCCTCGCCGTCGGGTCGGTCCGCAAGGAGCCGGTCGTGGAGAACGACGCGGTGGTCGTCCGGCAGAGGATGCGCGTCACTCTCTCATGCGATCATCGCATCATCGACGGCGCGGTGGGCGCCGCATTTCTCAGGGAGCTCGCGGACATGCTGGAAAACCCGCTGCTCGCGCTCGCGTAGCCATGGATGCGTAGCACGCCGGAGGCGTGCGGAGGGCGGCAGCTGACCGCGAAGCGGGCAGCGAGAGCCGCGAGGGCGCCCGACACCACACGGAGGAACACAGATGGCAGGCTTCGACTTCGATGTTCTCATCATGGGCTCGGGCCCGGGCGGATACGTGGCGGGCATCAGGGCCGGCCAGCTCGGGCTGAAGGCAGCCGTCATCGAGCGCGACAAGGTGGGCGGGGTGTGCCTCAACGTCGGCTGCATCCCCTCCAAGACCCTGATCCACCAGGCGGAGCTCTTCAGGTCCCTGCCCGCTTTGAGGGAGATGGGCCTCGCGATCGACCTGAAGGGCTTCGACTACGCCCATGTCTTCGACAAGTCCCGCAAGGCCGCGGACACCCTGTCGAAGGGGGTGCAGTTCCTTCTGAAGAAAAACAAGGTCGAGCTCGTCGTCGGAGACGCGGCGCTCTCGGGGAAGAACGAGGTGACGCTGAAGGACGGGAAGAAGATCACCGGGAAAAACATCATCATCGCCACAGGTTCGCGCCCCCGGATCATCCCGGGTTTCGAATTCGACGAGCAGAAAGTCCTCTCCTCGACCGGCGCCCTCATGCTGAAGAAGCTGCCGAAGAAGGCAATCGTCCTCGGAGCCGGGGCGATCGGCGTGGAGTTCGCGCACGTGTGGAACGCCTTCGGCGTCGAGGTGCACCTCGTGGAAATGCTGGAGCGCATCCTTCCGCTCGAGGATGCCGAGGCGGTGCAGGTCCTGGCGCGCGCGTTCCAGAAGCGCGGCGTGCAGATGTACACCTCCACGAAGGCCGTGTCGATGCAGAAGGGCGGCACCGGCGTGAGCGTCGTCATCGAGGACAAGGCGGGAGCGCGCAAGACGCTGGAGGCCGACCTGATTCTCGTCGTTGTCGGACGGTCCATCAACACGGACGGCATCGGCCTCGAGAAGGTCGGGATCGTCCCCGAGAAGGGGTTCATCCCTGTCGGGGACTACAACCAGACGAAAGTGCCCGGCATCTACGCGGTGGGCGACGTCGTGGCCACCCCCCTGCTTGCGCACGTGGCATTCAAGGAGGCCGAGATCGCCGTTGAACGCATCGCCGGGAAATCTCCTTCCCCGAGAATCGACCCTCTCTCCATCCCCGGGGCGACCTACTGCGAGCCGCAGGTTGCGAGCTTCGGCCTCCCCGAATGGAAGGCCGCGGAAAAAGGGATCGCGTTCGCCAAGGCGAGCTTCCCCTACAGGGGCGCCGGCAAGTCCGTGGCCGTCGAGCAGACGGAAGGATTCGTGAAGGTCATCTACGACCCGAAGACCAAGGAGATCCTGGGCGCGCACATCGTGGGGGCCGATGCGACGGAGCTCATCCACGAGCTGCTCCTCGCGCGAACCGCGGAGCTGCTGCCCGAAGACATCGCGACGATGATCCACGCCCACCCCACGCTCTCCGAAGCGGTGGGCGAGTCCATGCGGGCCGTGGAGGGCTGGGCGATACACGTTTAGGACGATCCCGGGCCGAACCCGGCGGCGGTCCTGGCGAACGCGACGCCATCCCGCCCCTGGCCGGGTCGACTGCGCAAGGCTCCATTGGCTCGACGGGAGGAACAAAATGCTGGAGACGCTCAAGGCCCTCTTCCAGCGGCGTCTGTTCCGCTACCTCGCCGGCGTCGCCGCGGTCGGGCTGGCGTTGTTCATCCGAGAAACCATGACGTCGACGCTCGGCCCGGATTTTCCCGAGTATCTCGTGTTCTACCCGACGGTCATGATCGTGGCCCTGCTTGCAGGCTTCTGGCCGGGCTTGCTGGCCATGGTGACCGCTGCAGGCCTGATCCTCGTTTTCTGGCTGATCCCCGGTCGCGCTCCTCTCCTCCACATCGGCACGTCGAACTTCGTCGGGCTCGCCCTCTTCATGGTCGTCTGCGGGTTCCTGACGGCCGTGGCGGAGCTGTACCGGCGCAGCAGGCAGAAGGCGGCTGCGTATGACAGGGAGCAGGCACAGAGGCAGACCCAGGAGGCGCTCCGCCGACAGGCCGAGCTCCTGAAGCTGTCGTTCGACCCGATCATCGTCCGGCGGATCGGCGGTGGAATCGAAAGCTGGAACCGGGGCGCCGAAGAGCTGTACGGCTATTCCGAGGAGGAGGCCCAGGGGAGGAGCCTCAACGAGCTCCTGAAAGCCCCGCGCCCCGACCGCTGGGGGGAGCTGGAGGAATCGATTCGCGCGCGAGGCGAGTGGTTCGGCGAGATCCGCCATATCACCAAGGACGGCAGGGAGGTCATCGTCTCCTCCCGGCAGCTGCTGGGTCCCGGGCTGGACGGCAGCGAGCGCGTGCTGGAGATCGACAGGGACATCACCGACCGCAAGCGCGTGGAAGAGGAGCTGCGCCGAGCGCACGACGAGTTGGAGGAAAAGGTGGAGCTCCGGACAGCCGACCTCCAGAAGGCGAACAGGACCCTGCTGATGGTGAGCGCCTGCGATCAGGCACTCGTGCAGATCTCTGATGAACGAGAGCTCACAGGGGTCATCTGCCAGATCATCCAGGACGAGGGGGGCTACCCGCTGGTCTGGGTGGGGCTCCTCGAAGCCCGTGAACGGGGGATCCTCAGGTCTGTCGCCTCCGCGGGAGACAGGGACGGTTACCTGGAGAGCCTGAAAGCAGCCGGGGGAGACGACGCGATCTCGAGCGGCCCCGCCGGGCGCGCGATCCGTCTGAAATCCCCCGTCGTGAGTCTCCACGTCGCGGAAAACGCCGAGGAGGCCACGTGGAAGAGGGTGACTCTCGCGCACGGATTTCAGGCCGTCGCGGCTTTTCCGCTCCTTGACCTGCAGAAGAATGCAATCGGCGTCCTGGTCATCTATTCTGACAGCCTTCCGGGCTTCGAGCAGAAACAGGTCACGCTCCTCAAGGAGATCGCCGACGACCTCGCCTTCGGGATCACTTCCCTTCGGGCGCGAGTCGAACGGGACCAGGCTCAGAGGGCCCTCGAGCTGAAGGCGACACAGCTGCAGGCGCTCGCGGGCGAGATCGTCCGCACCGAGCAGAGGGAGCGGCAGAGGATCGCGCAGCTCCTGCACGACCAGATCCAGCAGCTCCTCGTCGCCACCCTCTACGGCCTGGAGGGGATGCACGAAACGCGGCCGGCGGCCGAGTACCGGCAGATCGCCGAGAAGCTGAGCGGGCTGGTACGTGAATCCATCGCCATGTCCCGCTCGCTGATGTCCGAGCTCAGTCACCCCTCCTACACCGAGCCGGACCTGTGCACCGCGCTGGGATGGCTCGGCGCGTGGGTGAAGGAGAAGCACGGCCTCGAGGTGAAGGTCCGATGCGCGCACCGCATCACGGCCGAGGTCGAGGAAACCAGGATCACGCTCCTGCAGTCGGTGCGCGAACTCCTGTTCAACGTGGTGAAGCATGCCGGGGTCAAGGAGGCGCTCGTCGACCTCGCACGCGGACCCGACGGATCCGTCCAGGTGACCGTGAGCGACGAGGGGGCCGGCTTCGACCCGGGCAAGGCCCACTTGCCGGGGCTCGCCTCGGGCGGCATCGGCCTGTTCAGCATCCGTGAACGGCTGGATGTCATCGGGGGCGGGATGAAGATCGAGAGCGCTGCAGGCCGGGGAAGCCGGGTGACGGTGTGGGTGCCCGGGGACCCTTCGGACGCCGTGGATTCCCCGCGGCTGCCGGGCGGCCCTGCGGAGCGCGCCGCATCCTCCGGATCCGCCGCGCGTCCCCTGGAGACGAGGGGATCACGTCCTCTCCACGGGCCGCAAGGCGCTGCAATGGCCAAGATCCGGGTTCTCCTCGTGGACGACCATGCCGTCGTTCGGGACGGCATTGCACTCCAGCTCCTTCAGCAGCCCGACATCGAGATCGTCGGGGAAGCAGCCGACGGCGCGACGGCCCTGGAGCTGGTGCGTACCCTGCGGCCGGATGTCGTGACGATGGACGTAAACATGCCGGGAATGAACGGAATAGAAGCAGCCCGCGCCATCCACGCGGAGCTTCCCCGCACCCGGATCATCGGACTCTCGATGTCGGAGGAATCGGAGCAGGCCGCCGCAATGCGAAGCGCCGGGGCCGTGCACTACCTTTCGAAGAGCGCGTCGCTGGACAGGCTGCTCGCCGCGATCCGCGACACTGGAGAAAGGGAGTGATCCAGGAACCAGAGGTACAGCCGCGAATCCCGGTACGTCATGGTCCAGCAATCATGCGCAAGATCCGGATACACGGTAAGCCGTGCGTCGGCACCGGATTTCCGGAGGGTATCGATCATCTTTCGCGACTCGGTGACCGGCACATTGACGTCCTGCGCCCCGTGAAATGCCCAGATCGGGATTCGCGAGAGACGGGGCGCGTCGGGGAGATCACTCATGCCGCAGATCGGTGCGATGGCGGCAAACGTGCCGGGAAATGCGGCGGCCGTCCGCCACGTCCCGTAGCCGCCCAGGCTGAAACCCGTGAGATAGACCCGGTCACGATCGACACGCAGCATCGCCTCGACGGCGTCGAGAACCTTTTTCACGATGCTCGGCGGCCAGTGGGTGTTCCGCGGGCACTGGGGTATGAGGGCAATGAACGGGAAATCCCCTTCCTGCTCTGCGAAGGCAAGCAGCGCCACGTCCTGCAGGAGCGCCGGATCGTCCCCTCTCTGCTCGCTGCCATGGAGGAAAAGGATGAGCGGCCAGTCAGCGGCCGGGCCCTGCGAGTACGAGGGTGGAACGTAGAGGAGATAGTTCACGTGATCGGTAAGGGGGTCGTGCAGCGACAGCCGGTGCACCGAGCGGCCCACGGGAAGCCCGCGGTCCGCTGCTGATGCAGACGCCGCCGCCACGACGGCGAGAATGATGCACGACAATCGACGCCTCATGCAAGGATACTACTGCACGAAATCCGCCGCGCCTGTCAAGAATGCGATGACGACCTGTCATAGATTTTCGACAAGTATTTCCTCGCTTCGCTGACACCATTCGGCCGCCTCAGCACGTATCTTGAGTCGGAATTGATAGCCGTGGGACCCACGGCGAGGAGGTTCAGATGAAGAAATGCATCTCGCGGGGAGCCGGCGTAGCCGTGCTCCTGCTCGCGGCGATCATAGGATGCCAGACGGCAAAACCTGCGCTCATCGCGCCTGCGGAGAGCGCAATCCAGGTGGAGAAATCGGGATTCTCCCCCGCGGGGGCGGCCGGACAAAACAGCATCGATATTTCGCTGCTCTATGGGAATGGGGATGCGATCAAGTCGTGGAAGGTCGAGCTGACGAGCAGCGGAATGGTGCGAAAAAGCTGGACGGGCGATTCAAAGTACCTTCCCGCGAGCCTGACCTGGGACGGAAAGAGCGATTCCGGCACGATGGCGCCCGAGGGCACGTACACGGCAAAGCTGTCCATTGACTACGCATCGAAGTACCAGTCCGTGTCGGAGGAGAGTCGAAAATTTGTTCTGGATATCAGCCCGCCCACGGGCACCATCGCGCTTGACCCGGCCCAGTTCACCCCTGCCGAGAACGGAGTCCAGGGCCCCGTGACCCTCACGATCAACGCGAGCTCGGCGCTCGCGCACATGGACTCCTGGTCCCTGGATGTCCTCGATCCGGCAGGAGGATTGGTGAAAAGCTGGAGCGGACAGTGGCCCAACGCCGCCGCGACCTGGGACGGCTCATCGATGAACGGCGGATTCGTCGCTCCGGCAACCACCTACCGGGCCACCGCCACGGTGCGGGACGAATACGGCAATTCTTCTCAGCTGAAAGCCGACATTCCCGTGGCCGCCCTTCCACAGAAGGCGCCTGTCGTCGCTGCACAGCCGCCGGCTCCTCCGCCGCCCCCTCCTCCCAAGCCCGGCCAGCCCGCGATCACCGCGAAGAGCGCGGGGTTCTCGCCGATTGGGGACAAGGTTGCGGACACGATCACCCTCCTCCTCGGATACGGACAGCCTTCGGCGGTCGTCTCATGGAAGGTGACGATATCCACACCGGGAGCGGGAACGCAGAAGTCATATTCGGGTGACGGTTCCAAACTTCCGTCGAGCATCGTGTGGGACGGCACGTCCGATACGGGTGCGATGTCACCCGAGGGCGTCTATACGGCGACTCTGGCGGTCGACTACGGCACGGCATTTGCTCCCGGCACGGCAGCGAGCCAGTCCTTCGTGCTGGACCTGACCCCGCCGACAGGGATGATCTCTCTCTCGTCCGCGCTCTTCTCACCCATCGAGTCGTCTGACACCATTTCATTGAAGCTCACGGCCACCTCGCAACTCGCGAAAATCGACAGCTGGACCATGGACATCTATGATCCGGGCAGGAACGTCTTCAGGAGCTTCACGAAAAAATGGCCATCGGACACGGCGGTCTGGGACGGCAAGGGAACGAACGGTGACATGGTTCAGTCGGCCGAGGACTACCCCGTGGTGGCGAAAATCAGGGACCAATTCGGGAATATCGGCACGGTGAATGCGACGGTCCCGATCGATATCCTCGTGGAAAAGATCGCGACGGGTTACCGCATCCTCGCATCAAGGATCTTCTTCAAGGCGTTCACCGCGGACTACAGGGACGTCCCCCCGGAGCTTGCTCAGCAGAACATGGCGCGCCTGGACGCGCTCGCCGCGAAGCTGAAGAAGTTCCCGGACTATAAGATCACAATGATCGGGCACGCCGTCATGATCAACTGGGACAAGCCGGAAGCAGGCAGAGAGGAGCAGAGGGCAATCCTGATCCCTCTCTCCAAGGCACGGGCAGATGCAGTGGAAGCAGCGCTGGTGGACCGGGGCCTCGAAAAGGCGCGCTTCACCACGGAAGGGGTCGGCGCGTCGGATCAGCTGGTCCCGGACAGCGACTACAAGGATCGGTGGCAGAACCGGAGGGTCGCTCTGTTCCTCGACAAAAAGTAGGTGCTCATCGGACAAGGATACGCGACGCCATATGGACATGATGAGCAGCATCCAGGAATGCGCCGGAAGAGTTCTGAACGAGATCGCACGGTCCGAGAAGGTCAATATTTTGAGCATCGCCTCGCACCTCGGGGAGCGCAGCCTGATCGTCTACCAGTCGATCGGCTGGCTCGCGCGGGAGGGCAGAATCCGATACCTGCAGGAAGGCAGCCAGGTGTATGTCGCTGCCGAGGTGCCCGGGGCGCCCCCTTCTCAGGAGAATCCCCCTGCACCATAATGACCGCGGCCCGAGGCCCGGAAAAATGCTGCGCATCCTTCTCTGCGACGATCACCCCATCCTCCGCGAGGGGTTGAAGAAAATCCTCCTCCAGCAGTCCGACATCAAGGTCGTGGAGGAGGCAGGAAGCGGCGCCGAGATGCTGGAGAAGAGCGCGGCCACGCGCTTCGACGTGATCATCCTCGACATCACGCTCCCCGACATGAACGGGCTCGACGTGCTGAAGAATCTCCAGGCACGGGGCAGCCGGGCCGGCGTGCTCGTCCTCAGCATGCATCCCGAGGAGCAGTACGCCACCCGCGCGCTCAAGGCCGGAGCGGCAGGGTATCTCCAAAAGGAGAGCGCGCCGTCGGAGCTGGTGAGCGCCGTCCGCAAGATCGCGCGCGGCGGGAAGTACGTCACCTCGTCCCTCGCCGAGAAGCTCGCCTTCGAGCTGCAGGGCGCGGCAGACAAGGCGCCCCACGAGCTGCTCTCGGACCGCGAGTACCAGGTGCTCTGTCTCCTCGCGTCGGGCCGGGGCATCAAGGAGATCGCCCGGGAGCTCGGCCTGAGCGCACCGACGATCGCCACCTACCGGTCGCGTCTCATGACGAAGCTCGACCTCGCCTCGACCGTGGACCTGGTGCGCTACGCGCTGGCCCACAAGCTCGTCGAATAGAATCGCGGGCGGGGTACTTGACACGGGTGCTCCTGATGGATATCTTCCCTCCATGCTGAACGCAGCGCAGAAAACAGAGCGAAGCTCATTCGCGTGGTGGTGGCCCTGGACATAGCCAGGACCATGCCCGGGTAGGAAAAAACGGGGTGCGGGTTCTGGCGGCACACGCCAGGCCCGCGCTTTTTTTTGGAAAAGCCGTGGAGCCTGTGGAACAGGCGTCACGGCTTTTTTCATTGTCGCGGGTGAAGGAGGACGCAATGACGACGGCGACTGCCGCGCAGCCGGCGGTGATGGTTCGAAAGATCAACGGGGAGCGATTCACGCCGCTCTCCCTGGCGAAGAAGCTGGGAGCCGTCGCGCTCCTGGAAAGCGCCTCGTTTCAGCGGGGAAGGGAGCGCTACTCATTTCTCCTCCTGCGCGAAGCTTTCCGCGTGCTCCAGAAGGGTGACGAGCTCTTCATGGTCCGGGACGGTGCCACACTCGCGCTCCGCACGAAGGCCGGGGACATCCTCGACGTGCTTTCCCACTTCAGCCGCCAGCACGACGGCCGGGCCGAGCAGTTCCCGCTCCCCACGGGGGGAATCGGGTTCCTCTCCTACGAGTATTGCCGGCGCTTCGACACGATCCGGCTCAGGGACCGTCCCGATCCCCTGGGCCTGCCCGACTCGGTGTTCCTCTTCGGCAGCGTGTTTCTCGTCTTCGATCATTACACCGACACCATTTCGGTCGTGGGGCTGAACTACCGGGAGAAGGAGATCGACCTCGAGCGCGCCCTCGACGAGACCGAGCGGAGGATCAACGACCTGGACTTCAATTTCATGGCCCCCGCGCGAACGGACTGGAAGGTCGAGCCTCTCCGGCGGGACGACGACCGGGAGACCTACCTGCGGGGCGTGAATGCGGTGAAGGAACAGATCATCCAGGGAAACCTTCTCCAGGGGGTGCTTTCCCGCCGCATGCAGGTGCGCACTGACATGCCGGCGATCGAGGCCTACCGCGCGCTTCGCACCGGCAACCCTTCCCCCTACATGTTCTACCTCGATTTCGGCGGGTTCCAGCTCTTCGGCGCCTCCCCGGAGGTGCACGTGAAGGTGCGAGACGGGACGGCCGCGATCCGCCCCCTGGCAGGGACGCGGCGCCGGGGAGCTGATGCGGCGGAGGACGTGCGGCTTGAGCGGGAGCTCCTGGCGGATCCGAAGGAGCGCGCCGAGCACCTCATGCTCGTGGATCTCGCGCGCAATGACCTGGGCCGGGTCTGCGCGCCGGGGACCGTCGAGGTCACCCAGCTCATGGAGGTCGAGCGCTACTCGCACGTCATGCACATCGTCTCCCACGTCGAGGGCAGGCTCGCGCCCGGGCGCACCGGTCTCGACGCACTGCGCGCCACGTTTCCCGCGGGCACGGTGTCGGGCGCGCCGAAGATCCGCGCGATCGAGGTCATCGACGCGCTCGAGCCGGTGAAGAGAGGGTTCTACGCCGGGGTGGTGGCGCACGTGGAGTCGGACGGGTCGCTGGACTCCTGCATCAGCATCCGCTGCGCGCTGAAACAGGGAGACATGGTCACCCTCCAGGCGGGAGCCGGCGTGGTGTACGACTCGGTGCCGGAGAAGGAGTTCGAAGAAACAGAAGCGAAGCTCGGGGCGCTCGCCCGGGCACTCGGGATGGAGGCGGCGAAATGATCGTGATCGTCGACAACTACGATTCCTTTACCCATAACCTGTACCAGTACCTCCGGGAGCTCACCGACACGCCGGTCGAGGTCTTCCGCAACGACCGCCTCACGGTGGACGAGCTGACGGCGATGAAGCCGTCGGCAATCGTCATCTCGCCGGGGCCGGGGAGGCCCGAGGAGGCCGGTATCAGCGTCGAGCTCATCACGCGGCTCGCGGGCGTCGTTCCCATCCTGGGCGTGTGCCTCGGCCACCAGGCCATCGCGGCCGCTTTCGGCGGGAGGATCGTCTCCGCCCGCCGGATCGTGCACGGCAAGGCGGAAGACATGAGCCTCGACGGGCGCGGGCTGTTCCGCGGTCTCCCGCGGACGGCGCGGTTCACGCGCTACCATTCCCTGGCGGTCGAGCGGGAATCGCTTCCCGCGGAGCTCGAGGTCACCGCGGTCGCCGCCGACGGGGAGATCATGGGCATCCGTCACCGGGTGCTCCTCGTGGAGGGCATCCAGTTCCACCCGGAGTCGATCGCCTCGGAGCATGGCAAGCGCTGCCTGCAGAATTTCCTGAGCTACAGGCGGGAGCCCTTCCCGCTGTCCACGATCCTCGCGGGGCTGCAGAACGACCGCTCGATGAGCCGCGACGAGGCCGAGCATTTCATGGACGAGCTCACCGACGGACGGCTCACCGACGCACAGATCGCCGGAGTGCTGGCCTCCATGACCGGCCGCCTCATCACGCCCGAGGCGCTCGCCGGTTTCGCCACGGTTCTGCGGCGAAAGAAGAGCCCGTTCGCCAGCGACCGGCGGGTCCTGGACACCTGCGGCACCGGCGGAGACGGGTTGGGCACATTCAATATCTCCTCCCTTGCGGCGGTGGTCGCCGCCTCCTGCGGCGCCCTTGTGGCGAAGCACGGCAACCGGGGGGCCAGCTCTCCCGTGGGAAGCGCGGACTTTTTCCGCGAGCTGGGCATCGCGGTGGACGCGCCGCCGCGCGCGGCGGAGGACATGCTCCGAAAGGAGGGATTCTGCTTCCTCTTCGCCCCGGTGTATCACGGCGCCATGCGCCATGCGGCCCGCGCGCGCGCCGAGCTGGGGATCAGGAGCGCGATGAACCTGGTCGGCCCGCTCTCCAATCCCGCCGATGCCTCCTATCAGCTCATCGGCGTTTTCGACGAGCAATTCTGCGGCCCCGTGGCCGAGGCGGCACACCTCCTCGGCGTGCGCCGCGTGATGGCGGTGCACGGGGAGGACGGCCTGGACGAAATTTCCGTCTGCGCGCGCACCACGGTGGCGGAGGTCGACGAGACCGGGCGCCGAAGCGACTACACCCTCACTCCGGAGGAGTTCGGCATACGCCGGTTTGCCGTGGAGGAGCTGCGGGGCGGAACGGCAGCCCAGAACGCGCGGACGGCACTCGACGTGCTCGCCGGCGGGGGGCCATCCGCGATCCGGGAGGCGGTTCTCCTGAATGCCGGCGCGGCGCTGTACATCTGCGGCATCGCCCGCAACGTCGGTGAAGGATACCTGCGGGCACGCGAGGCGGTGCAGGGCGGCGCGGCCCTTGCCAAGCTGGAGCAGATACGGGCACGCTCCCGGGCCGCAGCGGAGGCCGCGTGAACGCGCCCGGCGGGATCATCGACGAGATCGCCGCCCTTCGCCGGGACCGAATCCGACGACAGGGTCACGCGATGGGCGCCGCCCTGCCCCCTTCCCGCACCGCGCCGCTGGTGCGCTTCGGCGCCGACCCTTTCATCGTCTGCGAGGTGAAGCGCCGCTCGCCCTCCCGCGGCGGGATCGCACCGGGACGCGACGCCGTGGAACAGGCGCGGACCTATGCGGACCACGGCGCGCGCGCCGTGTCGGTGCTCACCGAGCAGGACCGCTTCGACGGGTCCCTGGAGGACCTTGTGAGGATCAAGGAGGCGATGCCGGGGCTCTCCGTGCTGAGGAAAGACTTCCTGCTCGACGTGGAGGACGTCGAGGTCTCGTGGCGCGCAGGGGCGGACGCGGTGCTCCTGATCGCATCCCTCCTCGACCGGGACACGCTCACCACGATGCACCAGAAGGCCCTCCATCTCGGCATGAGCGCCCTGGTGGAGATACACGACGCCGAGGACGTCGAGAAGTGCCGTGCCGTGGCGCCCCCGCTCATCGGCATCAACAGCCGCGACCTCGCGACATTCGCCGTCGACATGCTCGACCCTGTGGGCCTGCTTCCCCGTGTCTCCTGGAAACCGCGCGCGGTGTTCGAGTCAGGAATCCGCGCGGCTGAGGATGTCCTCCTTGCGCGTTCCGCCGGCTTCGACGGAGTGCTCGTCGGTGAAACGGTCATGCGCACGCCTCAGACGATTCCCGAGCTTGCCCGCGCGCTTCGATCCCGGCCGGGAAAATTCTGGTCCCGGCTCTCGGCGAGGCGGGTGCCGGGCCGGCCGCTGGTAAAGGTCTGCGGCATCACCCGGACCTCCGATGCGGAGGCTGCCCGGGCGCTGGGTGCCGACGCACTGGGGTTCGTCCTTGCGCCGTCGAAGCGCCGGGCCGAGCCGTCTCTCCTGCGAGACCTGGAAGGACTGGACATTCTCAAAATTGCCGTCGTGGTCACCGGGAACGACGGGGGCGGCCGGCAGCTCGACCCGGCGGTGCAGGAGCTCCTGGCTCGGGGCCTCGTCGATGCCGTTCAATTCCACGGAGACGAGACACCGGAAGAGTGCGCGGACGTGGCATTTCCGTACTTCAAGGCCCTGCGGATTCGGGGACCCGGGGACGTCGAAGCAGTGCGATATTACCGCAGCCCGAGGGTCCTGGCAGACGCCTGGTCTCCCGCCGCCGCGGGGGGAACGGGATCCCGGATCCCGGCCGAGCTCGCCCGGGAAGCAGCCCGGACCGGACCACTGTGGTTGGCCGGAGGCATCAGGCCGGAGAACGTCGGTGAAATCCTCGACGGGCTCGCCCCCGAGCTGATCGACTCCTCCAGCGGCCTGGAGGAGTCACCCGGCAGGAAGGACCCGGCACGACTGAAAGTCTTCTTCGAGGAGATACGGAAGCATGAAAAGGTATAACGACTTTTTCGGAAGCTACGGCGGGAGGTTCGTCGCGGAGATGCTCCGCGCCCCGCTGGACGACCTGCAGGAGGCGTTCCTGCAGGCGGCGGCAGACCCGGCGTTCACGCGGGAGCTGGAGGAGACTCTTCGGGACTTTGCCGGCCGGCCCACGCCTCTCTTGAAAGCGGAGAACGCCACCCGAGAGCTCGGGGGCGCCTCCATCTTCATCAAGCTCGAGGGACTGGCGCACACGGGTGCGCACAAGATCAACAACGCGATCGGCCAGGCCATGCTGGCCCGGAGGATGGGCAAGACCCGGATCATCGCGGAGACGGGAGCCGGTCAGCACGGCGTGGCCACGGCAGCGGTCTGCGCGCGGCTGGGAATTCCCTGCCGGGTGTACATGGGAGAAGTGGACATGCGCCGGCAGCGGCCCAACGTGTTCTGGATGGAGCAATACGGCGCCGAGGTCGTGCCGGTCACGACAGGTTCGGCGACGCTGAAGGACGCGGTGAACGAGGCGCTGCGCGACTGGGCGGCGAGCTTTCCGAGCACCCACTATCTCCTGGGATCCGCCCTGGGGCCCTCGCCCTACCCGGACATGGTGAGGGAGTTCCAGTCGGTGATCGGCCGCGAGCTCGCCCTGCAGATCCAGGAAAAGGGCGTGGACTGCGCGGCCCTGATCGCCTGCGTCGGCGGCGGATCCAATGCAATCGGCTTTTTCTCCCCGTTCATCGAGTCCGATTCACCCGTGTTGATCGGCGTGGAGGCGGGCGGCAGGGGCAGCGGCCCGGGTCAGCACGCCGCGCGGATGAACGGCCGGGGCCGCGCGGGCATCGTGCAGGGATACAAGTCCCTCTTCCTCTCCGACGGCGACGGTCAGCTCCTTTCCACCCATTCGATCTCGGCCGGCCTCGACTACCCGGGCATAGGACCCCAACTCGCCCATCTCGGGGAAAAGGGCCGGATCAGATTCACGACCGCCTCGGACAGGGAGGCCCTTGATGCGGTGCAGTTCTTCGCCCGCACCGAAGGGGTGGTGTTCGCGCTGGAGTCGGCGCACGCGGCGGCGGCGGTGATGCGCATCGCACGGGACTACCCGCGGGAAAAGGCGCTCGTCGTGAACATGTCCGGGCGCGGGGACAAGGACCTGTTCATCCTCGCCCGGGCGATGGACCCGGCTCCCTGGTCAGCATTCCTGCGGGAGGAGTCGGCCCGATGAGCGCCCCTGCCCGCATCATGGCACACATGGTCGCCTGGTATCCCGACAGGGGCACTTCCCTCCAGGTGGCCCGGGGGCTTGCCGATGGCGGCTGCGCGTACATCGAGCTGCAATTCCCCTTCTCCGATCCGACCGCGGACGGGCCGGACATCCAGCGCGCCTGCAGTGCCGCCCTGGAGGCGGGCTTCACCGTCGACGCAGGTTTCGAGTGCGCCGCTTCGATCAGCCGATCGGTGAAGGTCCCCCTGTTCATCATGAGCTATGCGAACCTTGTCTTCACACGCGGGACGGATCGCTTCCTCGCGGACGCCAGCGCCTGCGGCGCGCGCGGCGTGATCGTTCCCGACCTGCCCCCCGACTACGACGAGGGCCTTTTCAGCAGCGCCGCGAAGTACGGCCTTGCCGCCGTGCCCGTGCTCTCCCCCTCGATGAGGGAAGGGAGGCTTTCCCGGGTCGGCATCCTGGGAGCCGAGTACCTCTACGTGACACTGCGGACGGGAACGACAGGTTCATTCACGGAAATCGATTCCCCCGGGCTCGAGTTCCTCTCCCGGGTCGCGAGCCTGGATCATGGGAGCCCGGCGAAGGTATTCGGAGGCTTCGGCGTCTCCACCAGGGAACAGGTGAAGGCGTTTTCACCGCACGTGCATGCCGTGGTTGTGGGAAGCGCGCTGGTGCGGCTGGTCGCCGCGGGAGGGGACGTCGCCTCCGCCGTGCGGGAAATGGTGCGGCAGCTCTCGGGGGCGGAGCAGGCGCCGGGGGCGTGACACGCGTCTCACCACGCGGTGTCCACGTGGGCGTAGTCACGAATCCGCCTGTCCGCAGTGACGACGGGGCACTGCAGAATCCTCGCTGTCGCGACGATGATTCGATCCGCCGGATCCCTGTTTGCGTACTCCGGAAGCGAATACGCCTCCTCCACGATCTTCAGGTCGATATCCACCAGCTGCCAGCCATTGAGCTGAATGAAGTGGCGAAACCAGGATTTCCAGTGGCGATCAAGGCTGATGCGCGAACGCTCCACGCCGCACGCGATCTCGGCGCAGCTGATGGGGGACACGAACACGCGCGCAGATTCGTCCGTCAGGGCCCGCGAGGCCCGCGCGCTCAGGTGCTCGGGTGCGAGGATGCTCCAGAGCAGTGCGCACGTATCCAGCACGACGTTCACGGCTTCCCCTTCCCGAGCATCTCCCAATCGTCCTCGGGAATGAAGGGCTCTGTGATATCGCCATAGATCCGGCCAGACTCCCGGCCACATCCCAGAATCGTCTTATTTGCCCTGGCCTTCTGTATGGGCACGATCCTTGCGATCGGAACGTTCCTTTTCCGCACCTCGATTTCCTCGCCATTTTCAACCGCGGCAAAGTACTCGCTGATTCTGTTTTTCAGCTCGGCAATATTGGCAATCTTCATGACCTAATAATAGACCATTTTCATGGCCATGTACAAGGTTACGTTTCGCTCGCAGCCGCAGCATGATCTCGCCAAATGGGACGATTCGTCCGCTCATGACCTGCTCTCCACCTTGTTCACGGGGTACGGCGGAGTGCCGCCGGCGAGGACGGCCGCGGCGTTGCGCGCGGCTTTGGTCTTCAGCTCCACGACGGATTCCTCGCTGTACCAGCCGGCGTGGTCTGTGAAGATCACGTTGTCGCGCTGCCGCAGCGGGCTGTCGCGGGGCAGGGGCTCCTCTTCGAACACGTCCAGCCCCGCCCCCCCGAGTTTCCCGTCTCGCAGCGCTTCGGCGACGGCGCGCTCGTCGAGGACCGGCCCGCGCGCCGTGTTCACGAGTATCGCGCCGCGCTTCACGAGGGCGAGCTCCGCCCGCCCGATCATGTGCCGCGTCTCAGGTGTGAGCGGCACGTGCACGGAGATGTAATCCGATTCGGCGAGCAGGACGTGCAGGTCGACGGGAACCGCGCCGGCCGCCTTTACCGTCGAGGCGCGCACGTAGGGATCGCACATGAGGACCCGGCCGAACCCGAGCCCCGAGACCTTGCGGAGCAGGGTGTGCGCCGCGTTGCCGTACCCGAGAATGCCCAGCGTCTTTCCCTCCACCCGGTGGCAGGGCTGGTCCCGGTGGAGGTTCCATTTCCCCTGGCGGATCATGCGGTCCTTGTATCCGATATTCCGGATACAGCCCAGGAGGAGGGCGAGAGCATGGTCGGCCACCTCCTCGAAGCAGTAATCGGGGACGAATGTCACCCAGATGCCCCTGCGGGTCGCGGCGTCCACCGCGACGTTGTCGTAGCCGACGCCGTAGCGGGAGATGACACGGCATTTCGTGAGGCCCTCGATGATGTCAGAGGTCATGGGGAAGAGGTTCACCAGGATGGCATCCGCATCGGCGAAGGCGTCGCGCGCTTCCGCTGCGGAGGTGGAGGAAAACACCCGCACCTCCGCGTCCACTTCCGCGAGGACGGCCTTCTCCTCATCGTACGCCGCGTAACGGTCGTCGGCGATGACGACGGTGAACCTGCTCATTCCTCCTCCGCCTTCGCCCCTCCTTCTTCGAAGACGACTTCGCCCTCGGCGACGACCTTGACCGGGTACCGCGTGACGTCGAAGGGGTCCCCGTTCCAGCAGGAGAAGGACGCCCATTTCCCTTTGCCCAGGGTCCCGAGGAACCCGTCGATGCCGAGGATCTGCGCATTGCGGCGCGTGATGATCTCGATGGCGTCCTGGCGGTTGAGGCCGCACCTGATGAACCAGCGCAGCTCGAGGAGCAGGTTGCGCTGGGGGATCACCGGGTGGTCGGTCATCAGGCCGAACTCGACCCCGCTCTGCAGGAGGTGGCGCACGTTGCGCCAGTTTTCGTGCCGCAGCTCCACCTTGTAGGCGAATGCGTCAAGCGGCCCGAAGACGACGGGAACGCCCCGGTCCTTCAGGGCCGCGTAGATGCGGCCGTCGTTCACGTCGCAGGCGTGCTCGACGGTCACCTGAATGCCGTACTCCTCCTGCAGGCGGAGGAGGCAGGCGATGTCATCGATCTTGTGCACGTGCACGCGCAGCGTCTGCCGGCCCCGGAGGATCTCGCGTACGACCTGCTCCTCGGCCGTGAGGACGGTGTCGGCCCCCCGCTTCGCGCCCTTGCCGGGCTTGTCGAGCTTTGCCTTTACCTGGGCGAGCCTCGCGCGCAGCAGGGAGAGCGCCCCCATGCGGGTATAGGGCCGGGTGCCCTTCCAGTCCCTGGTGGACATGGGGTTGTAGCCAAAGGCGGCCTTGATGCCAAACCGGGCGATCAGTGCCTCCGTCGTGCTGCGGGCATAATTGCGGATGATGGCGGACTTCCCACCGATGATGTTCCCGCTCCCGGGAAGGACGCAGGAATACAGGACGCCCAGCTCCACCGAATCGCGAAACGCACTGTCGTCCATCTGAACGGAATCCAGTGCGTCGGCAAGGAAAAGAAGCGACTCTATGCGCTCGTTGGCCTCCCCCTCGGTCCCCGGCTCCCCCGAGCGCTCCATCCCAATGTGACAGTGCGCGTCGATGAACGCGGGGGTGACGACGGGGAATCTGCCGATGAACTCACCCCGGGGTTCCATGGAGGTGCCCTTCACGACGCTGCCCTCGTACAGGAGGTGAATATTCCGGAGCAGTTCATCGCCTGTGTAGAGGGTTTCGGCGAAAAGGGATTTCACTGCGCTCTCTCCTTCTCCGGGCGAAAGTATAGCGAATCGCCCATGTTTGACCAAGACGGACCCCTCTGGTACAACCACTTTGGGAAGGGGAACGATGCACAAGAGCGTGACGGTGGAGGTGGTGGAGTCTTCCCGTGGCCCGGCGGGAAGGCAGTTCGTGGATTTCCCCCACCGGCTCTACCGCGGCAGCAGGCAATGGGTCCCCCAGTTCCGCCGCGACATCCGGATCATCCTCGATCGGAAGCATCCGTCCTTCGAGCGCGGCGAGGGACGGTTCTTCCTGGCCCGCCGGGGAGGCAGGCCGGTCGGGACGATCGGCGCAATTGTGAACGCCGCCTACAACGAGTACCACCATTCACGGATCGGCCATTTCCATTTCTTCGACTGCGTCGACGACCGCGAGGTGTCGCACGCGCTCTTCACCCAGGCCTTCGAGTGGCTCCGCGGCAGGGGAATGGAGAGGGTGATCGGCCCGTACGGTTTCGGGTTCATGGGGATGGGCGCGCTGGTCGAGGGGTTTGCGCACCGCGCCGTCATGACGATGATGACGTACAACGGGCCGTGGTATGGACCGGCCATCGAAGCGGAGGGGTTCGTGAAGCTCCGCGACCAGCTGTCCATGTTCCTCGAGGCCGCTGAATTCCGTCTTCCCGAAAAGGTCAGGCGTGTCGCGGAGATCGCCCTGAAGCGCGGCAGCTTCGACGTGCCCGAGCTCCGGACCAAGCGGGAGCTCATTCAGCGCGCGCCGGCCATCGGGCACATTTACAACCAGACCTTCTCGGCGCATGGAGACGAGTTCTACCCCCTGAGTGAAAAGGAGATCAGGCAGATCACGAGCGACCTCACCACCGTGGCGGACCCCTCCCTCATCAAGCTCCTGGTATGCAGGGGTGAAGTCGCGGGATTCCTGCTCGGTTTCCCGGATCTTTCTGCGGCGCTCCAGCGCGCGCACGGCCGGATCACCCCGTGGGGGATCGTCGACCTCCTGCTCGAATACGGCAGGACGCGCTGGCTCATCGTCAACGGGGCGGGGATCCTCCCCCGATACCAGAGGCTCGGTGGGAGCGCCCTCCTGTACTACATGCTGGAGAAGATCGCCTCCCGCAGCAGGCGCTTCCTGTACGTGGATGCCGTGCAGATTGCGGAAACCACCGAGCTCATGCTGGCGGACATGAAAACGCTGGGAGGGAAGATCTATAAGGTCCATCGAATCTACGAAAGATCTCTGTAGACCGGCTTTCCCTGGACGATTCGCACTGACGTTTTGCCTGCGACGAAAGCTTTGAGATCGTCGTTTCAGATCATCGTTGACAGTTTTCCCTTGTTCCTGTCAAAATGTATATTTGACATGTCGGATCCAGTAGTGCTCAACCATAGCAGGTTCACCCCCCTCATCGACAGTATGATCGCGAACTCAACCGGTGCGCCCGTGGTCACCGAAGAAAACGTCTTCCAGCCCGGCAGGCCGGCGAACAAGCCCTTCCTGAAGCAAATCATGGAAGATCTCCTGCTCCCCGGCAGCAGGATCATTGGCAAGGAGAACCTCCTGGCGCTCCACCAGCTGGCACGGAGGAAG
>JBEKXR010000009.1:0-20294 GCA_049511935.1 Spirochaetia bacterium
GGAGACTCCTGTCGTCGTGGAGGATCCCGCCACCGCAGGTGGATTTGGCGCCACCGCAGGTGGATTTGGCGCCAGCGCAGGTGGATTTGCCCCTGACAAGAAGAAGGTGGTGGTAGTGAAGAAGAAGGTCGTGGTGGTGGCGAAGAAGCCCGTGCACAAGCAGTCACCGTCCGCTCCCGAGCCTTCGGCCCCCGAATACGCGTCCCCCTCGGCATCGGCTTCCGCTGCCCCCTCGGCTGCTCCTCACGCACCGTCACACGCTCATCCGCACGTTCAGACCGCGCGCGCGCCGCGCGTCGCCCCGACACCTGTCCATGCACCGCCTCATGCGCCGGCTGCGCGTGCCACCGCTGCTCCCGCGACGCCGAGGGAAACCGAGCGAACGCGCTTTGTCTCGCAGGACCGAAGACCGGATTCCCGGCCGTCCGTTCGCGAGTCCGTCCGCGAGAAGATGCGCCTCACGCCGATGCCCCCCCGGCCCGCGGGATCGCCCGGACGCTCCGGTGGGCCCGGCGGACCTGGCGGCTATGGGCCGCCAAGGCCCGCTATGCGACCGCCGGCTCGAACAGGAAGCGGGGGACCGTCGTCGGGATCGGAGGAAAAGAAACCTCCCGCGAAGAAGTTCTTCTCCAAGGCCAAGAAGAAGATCGAGTACCCGAAGCGCAAGCACGACCAGCCGGAAGAGAAGTACCTGCAAGTAAAGAAGAAGACCGTGATCATGGCCAACCCGGTGCCCAAGGAGATCGCGATCACCGAGGGCATCACCGTCGCGGACCTGGCCAAGAAGATGAACCTGAAAGGCTCCGACCTCATCCACAAGCTCATGGGCATGGGGATGATGCTCACGATCAACCAGCAGATCGATTCCGACACGGCCTCCCTCCTCGCGGCGGAGTACGACTGCAAGGTCAACGTCGTCTCCCTCTATGATGAGACAGTGATCGAGGAAGAGAAGGAGAACACGGAAGACATGGCGCCCCGGCCCCCGATCGTGACGATCATGGGCCACGTCGACCATGGAAAGACCAAGCTCCTGGACGCCATCCGCAGCACAAACGTCGCGGAGGGGGAGTACGGCGGGATCACGCAGCACATCGGTGCATACTGCGTCGACCTTCCGGAGACCACTCCGGGGGGCAAATCCCAGGGCAGGATCGTTTTCCTCGATACCCCGGGCCATGAAGCCTTCACCATGATGCGCGCCCGCGGCGCGCAGGTGACCGACATCGTCGTGCTGGTCGTCTCCGCGGTGGATGGGGTCATGCCCCAGACCATAGAGGCCATCAACCACGCGAAGCAGGCCGAGGTGCCCATCATCGTCGCTGTCAACAAGATGGACCTGGCGGAAGCCAATGTGGAGCTGGTGAAACGCCAGCTCTCCGAGCACGGGCTCTCCCCCGAGGAATGGGGCGGCACGACGATCTACAACGAAGTGTCCGCGCTGAAAAAGACCGGCATCAAGGAGCTCCTGGAGAGCATCCTCCTGCAGGCCGAGGTTCTCGAGCTGAAAGCCAGCTACAAGACCCGCGCGACGGGAATCGTGCTTGAGTCCAGGGTGGAAATGGGCCGCGGCATCGTGGCCACCGTCATCCTCCAGAAGGGCACCCTGACCCCCGGGGAATCTTTCGTCGCGGGAATTTACTCCGGCAAGGTCCGGGCGATCTTCAACGACCGCGGAGAAAAGGTGAGCGAGGCCACACCGTCCCTGCCGGTGGAGGTCATCGGTTTCACCAGCATCCCCAACGCCGGGGACCCTTTCCAGGTGACCGATTCCGAGCAGACGGCACGCCTCATCGGCAGCAAGCGCCAGGAGCTGAGGAAGCAGGAGGAGTCCAAGGGCGTGAAGAAGGTCACGCTGGACAACCTCTACGAGCAGATCAAGGAAGGCCAGATCCAGGAGCTGAAGGTGATCATCAAGGCGGACGTCGCCGGCTCCGTGGAGGCGCTGAAATCCTCCCTCCAGAAGCTGTCCACCGCCGAGGTGAAGCTGGACGTGATCCAGGCAGCGGCGGGCGCGATCAACGAAGGCGACGTGATGCTCGCGTCCGCCTCCAATGCACTGATCGTTGGCTTCCATGTGAGGCCCAGCGCCGTCGCCCAGAGCCTCGCGGACCGCGAAAAGGTGGAGATCCGCAAGTACAACATCATCTACGACGCCCTGGAAGACATCCGCTCTGCCATGGAAGGCCTCCTGAAGCCGGAGCTTCGAGAAGAGCAGATCGGCACGGTGGAGGTGCGCAACACGTTCAAGATCCCGAAGGTTGGCACCATCGCCGGATGCCAGGTCATCTCCGGGAAGGTGCGGCGCAACGCTGACGTCCGGCTCATCCGCGAAGGCGTGGAAATCTTCAAGGGCAAGCTGGTCTCCCTGAAGAGGTTCAAGGACGACGCGCGGGAAGTGGAAGAGGGCTTCGAGTGCGGAATCGGCCTCGACGGTTTTCACGACATCAAGGTAGGGGACAGCATAGAAGTGTATGAGACCCGGGAGCTCGCCAAGAAGCTGGAGGGGGGCCGGGATGCCGGAAATAAGGCTTCGCCGAATTGAAAGTCTTCTCCGCTCGGAAATAAGCTCGATGCTCGCGACGGGTGAAATCAAGGACCCGCGCATCGAGCCGCTCACGACGATCACCGAGGTGAACCTGTCGCGGGACATGAGCCACGCGAAGGTGTGGGTGTCCCGGTTCGGAGACAGGGAGGCGGTGTCGGGCAGCGTCCTTGCCCTGAACCACGCGGCCGGGTATATCCAGGGGATCCTCGCAAAGAGGATATCCCTGCGGATTTTTCCCCGTCTCACGTTCCTCCGTGACGATGCAATGGAAAACGGTTTCCGCGTGGCGCAGAAGCTGCGGGATATCATGCATTGACGGAAGGCATCATCCTCCTCGACAAGCCCCCGGGCCAGACGTCATTCCAGTCTCTTGGATTCCTGAAGCGATGTCTGGGCACCCGCCGTATCGGACACGCCGGGACGCTGGACAAGTTCGCCGAGGGGCTGCTGATCGTCCTTGTGGGGCGCATGACCCGCCTCTGCTCGCTTGCCACCTCCCTGGACAAGGAGTATCTCGCCGTCATGACCTTCGGGCGCGGGACGGACACCCTCGATCCCGAAGGCACGGTGACGGCGGAAGGCCCTGTTCCTTCCCGGGAAGCGGTAGAGGCCGTGCTCCCCGAGTTCCGCGGCGCATTCTCCCAGGTTCCCCCGGCGTACTCGGCCGTGCACGTCAATGGCGGGCGCGCATCGGAGGCGGCACGCAAGGGACAGGCGGTCCAGCTTCAGCCGCGCGCGGTGAGGATCGCCCGGCTGGAGATGCTCGAATACCGGCCTCCCGAGGTGAGCTTCAGAATCGCGTGCTCGAAGGGGACGTACATCCGCTCCCTTGCCCGGGACGTCGCCGCAAGGCTGGGGACTTGTGCCCACGTCTCGAAGCTTCGGAGGATCAGGATCGGAGGATTCTCCGTCGATGACGCCTGCTCGCCCAATGCGTTCGACCCCGCGCGCGACGTGCTCTCCCCGGCGGTCTTTTTCAGAGCCGTACCCGCGCTCGGAAGGCTGGCGGTGAAGCAGGAATGGACAGTTCCCGTCAGCAGGGGGATCAAGCTCGACTCCGTACTATTCGCGGAAGCGCCCGCGGGAGAGGGGACTTTCGGCGCCTTCTCGCCCGATCTTCGCCTTCTCGCCGTGATCGAAAAATCACGATCGGGCATGAAATACCTGGCCACTTTCCCTGAGCGCGCCGCGGCGGAGCCGCGGATTCCGGGCGCCTCGGCGGAGCCGCGGATTCCGGGCGCCGCGGCAGGCACCACCGGATGACCATCTTGAACTGGTCAGACCTCCTGGAGCGCCGGACGCCCCTTGACCGGCCCGTTCGGCTCACCGTGGGTGTCTTCGACGGACTTCACGTCGGACACCGAAGGCTTCTCGAGGAAATCACCGGGGGCGGGGCGGATCTGCTGCCCGTGGTGATCACGTTCTCACGAAGTCCCGTTGTCGTGCGATCTCCCGATGATTTTGCAGGCTCCATCCTCACGCACCGGCAGAAAATGGAGCGAATCGCCAGCCTTGGGGTCGAAGCGGCCGTGGTAATTGACTTTTCCGAGGAAATGAGTAACCTATCCGGAGAGGCGTTTGTTCGACTGCTCAGAGAAAATCTTACCATCCAGAAAATCGTCGTCGGGCAGAACTTTCGGTTTGGTAAGAAGAGGATTTCAGGGACCGACGATTTGAAGGAGATGCTTTCCGACACAGGGATCGAGGTGCTCGTGACCGAGCCGGTGCTCCGTGGGGGCAGCATGGTATCCAGCTCCCGCATCCGCGCAGTCATCCGCAGCGGGAAGCTCGGGGAAGCGCGCGAGATGCTGGCCGCGCCCTACGCAATCGACCTGCGGGGAGTCGGGAAACGGTTTTCGAACGGGTCCATCCTCCGGATCCCGCGGAGTGAAATCGCCCAGGTGCTCCCCCCGGCGGGTGAGTATGCGGTCAACAGCGAGAGCCCGGCAGGAACCGCGTCCGGCACCTGCCGCGTCGACAACGATTCGCTGACGCTCGCCGCGGGGAACTGCGGCAACGCCGCGATGGTGGTTTTCAGCTAAGCGCACGAAAGGAGTTCTGCACATGGCATTGACGAAGGCGGCGAAGGAAGCAGCGATCAAGGCGTTCGGCACGAACGAAAAGGATACCGGCCGCACCGAGGTGCAGGTCGCCCTCCTCACCAAGAGGGTGGAGGAGCTCACGGAGCACTTCAAGAGACATCCCAAGGATAACAACTCTCGCCGCGGGCTGCTGAAGATCGTCGGCCAGAGGCGCCGGCTCCTCGCGTATCTGCGAAAGAGGGATCTCGACAAGTACCGCGAGATCATCGAGCGGCTGAACCTGCGCAAGTAAGCGCGAAAGCAAGGATACAAATGGAACATCGAGTCGCATTCAAAATCGGGGAGGAGGAGCTCGTCCTGGAAACGGGCAAGATGGCGAAGCAGGCCAACGGATCCGTGTTCGCGAGGCTCGGCGGCTCGGCGGTCATCGCCACCGCATGCGCCGCGGAGAACGAGAAGGAAGACCTCGACTTCATCCCCCTTTCCGTGGACTACCTCGAGAAATACTACGCCGCGGGAAAGATCCCCGGCGGCTTCATCAAGCGGGAGGGCCGGCCCAAGGACAAGGAGATCCTGGTCTCCCGTCTCATCGACCGCCCGATCCGCCCGCTCTTCTCCCGCCTGTTCAGGCGCGAGATCCAGGTCATCCCGATGGCCATTTCGACAGACCAGGTCAACCCCCCCGACATCGTGGCAATAAACGCCGCGTCCGCGGCGATCACCATCTCCGACATCCCCTTCGAGGGGCCGATCGGGGCGGTGCGCGTGGGACGCGTCGACGGGGCGCTGGTCATCAACCCGACCTTCGACCAGATCGAGACCAGCACGCTGACCCTCGTCGTGGCGGGCACGGCGAAAGGTATCACGATGGTCGAAGGAAGCGCGCGCCAGGTTTCCGAGGCGCTCATCGTCGAGGCCATCGAGCTCGCCCACGCGAACATCCGCGAGCTGTGCCGCATCCAGGTCGAGCTCGCGCAGAAAGCCGGCAAGCCCAAGCTGCCGCTGGTCGAAAGGCCGGCCACGTTCACCCTCGGCCGTGAGGTGAGGGACTGGGCGTTCGCGAAGCTCGACGAAGCCTGTTTCGTGAAGGGCAAGGAGACCCGCAGAATGGCCATCAAGGCCGTGCGCACCGAGGCGCTCCAGTACTTCGCGGACCGGATGGCGGACACCGACGTGAAGCCCGTGAAGGCGCTGTTCGAGGACATGGAGCAGGAAATCATGCGGGCATCCATCGTGGGAAAGGGCCGCAGGACTGACGGCCGGTCGCCGACCGAAATCCGCCCCATCACCTGCGAGATCGACGTGCTGCCCCGCACGCATGGATCCGCCCTGTTCACACGCGGCGAGACCCAGGCGCTGGTAGTGACGACATTGGGAACGGCGCTGGACGAGCAGATCATGGACAACATTGACGGGGACACGAAGAAAAACTTCATGCTGCACTACAACTTCCCCCCCTTCTCGGTCGGGGAAGTGGGAAGGCTCGGTTCGCCTGGTCGCCGGGAGATCGGACACGGCCACCTCGCCGAGCGTGCCATCAGCATGGTCCTGCCGAAGAAGGAAAACTTCCCGTACACGATCCGGATCGTCTCCGAGATCCTCGAGTCCAACGGCTCCTCGTCAATGGCCACGGTGTGCGGAAGCACGCTCAGCCTGCTGAACGCGGGGGTGCGGATGGAAAAGCCCGTGGCGGGCATCGCGATGGGCCTGGTGAAGGAAGGCGAGAAATTCGTCGTCCTGAGCGACATCCTCGGTGAAGAGGATCACCTGGGCGACATGGACTTCAAGGTCGCCGGCACGGAGGACGGGATCACCGCCCTGCAGATGGACATCAAGATCGAGGGCGTGAGCGCGGAAATCCTCACCAAGGCTCTCGGGCAGGCTCGTGAGGGCCGGCTGCACATCCTGGGGATCATGAATCGCACCATTGCCCAGCCGCGAAGCGACATCTCGGATTTCGCGCCCAAGGTCATCTCTCTCAAGGTGCCCACGGAGAAGATCGGGCTCATCATCGGCCCGGGCGGCAAGAACATCAAGGGCATGAGCGAGAAAACCGGCTCGACGATCAATATCGACGATGACGGGACGGTCACGATCTACAACCACCAGAAGGAAGGCGCCGAGAAGGCGCAGCGCATGGTGGAGGGACTCGTGGAAGAGGCGGTCGTCGGCAAGACCTACACCGGTCCGGTGAAGCGCATCATGGATTTCGGGGCGTTCGTCGAGATCCTCCCCGGCAAGGAAGGCCTCGTGCACATCTCGAAGCTGGCCGCCACGCGCGTGGAAAACGTCAGCGACGTCGTGCACGAGGGGCAGGAGCTCACCGTGACGGTCACCGAGATCGACCACATGGGCAGGATCAACCTCGCCACGAAGGAAGCGCTGGAAGCCAATCCGGGTCTCTTGACGGAGCGCTCCGAGCGCCGTCCGCCTCGCCGTGACGGCGACAGGCCCCGAGGCGGCTTCCGCGACGGTCCTCGCGGCGGTCATGAGGGACCCCGGGGCGGCTACGACGGACCCCGCGGGGGCTCCGACCGCCGCCCCGGCGGGTATTCTGACCGCCCGCCCCGCGGCGGCCATGACGGACCCCGGCCTCCCCGGAGAGAAGGGTGATCTATACGGAGAGACTGGCGAGCGGAGCCACGCTGCTCCTCGAGCCAGTCGACCGCACCGACACCCTCTGCATCGGTTTCTGGTTTCTCCACGGTTCCCGCGACGAAGGCTCCGGGCAGTGGGGTTATTCCCATCTCCTGGAGCACATGCTTTTCAAGGGGACTGCGCGCCGCTCCGCCCTGTCCATTGCGCAGGAGATCGACCGTGTGGGCGGCATCATCAATGCGTTCACCGAAAAAGAGACAACCTGCGTCTACACGATCATCCCGCGCGAGCACCTGCGCCTCGCTTTCGACATCCTCTCCGACATGACCGTCGGCTCCCTCCTCGACCAGGGTGAGCTGGAGAAGGAAAAAGAGGTCATCATCAACGAAATCCGTTCCGTAGACGATTCTCCCGAGGAGAAGGGCCACGACCGTTACCTCCGCGAGATGTGGGGCGAGCACCCCCTGGCGCGAAAGATCACGGGCGAGGTCGAGGAGGTCCAGGGCGCCGAGCGCGACCAGCTGGTCCGCTTCTCCCATGAATGGCTGGTTCCGGCCAATACCGTGATTGCTGTCGCGGGGAACTTCGACGCTCAGGAGGCGCGGGATCTGGCCTCGGCGGTTTTCGCCTCTCCGGCAGGAACCGGGCGATCATCCAGGACGGCGCCGGGCTGGGAACGGAAGGCCTCCTTCGTGGCCGACCGGTTCAACCAGGTCCAGATCTATGCGGGCACTTGCTATCCCATCGACCACGAGATCGCCCACTACTACACCTCGCTCGTTTTCAGCACGGCGTTCGGCGAATCGATGAGCTGTCGCCTGTTCCAGAAGCTGCGGGAGGAGCTGGCTCTCTGCTACACGGTCTACTCCTTTCGCACATTCTTCTCTGACACCGGCATGTGGACGATCTACGCCAATACCACCCCGGGGCAGACCTCCCGGTTCCTCGCCGCGCTGGACAGGGAGCTCGCGCGCCTCCTGAAGGAGCCCCTCACTCCCGCGGAGATCGAGGATGCGAAGAGCCATCTCGTCGGAAGCATGATACTTTCACGGGAAGACATGGAGACCCGCATGAAGCGCCTGGTGCGGCAGTACCTGATGATGGACAGGATTCTGTCGTTCGAGGAGTCTGTCGCGGCGTTGCGTGCCGTCACGCCGGAGGCTGCCGAGCAGCATGCAAAGCACTGCCTCCGCGGGGACGCGTTCAGCCTCCTCGCATATGGCAGCCGCAACATGGCCCGGCTCCGCGGGTTCGATTTCTCCTTCGCTGACGGGACACCGAGGCGCGCGAGGCGGGGATGAGCCGTGGAAGATCCGATCATCTTCTGCACTGGCGATTCTGAAACGGTCCCCGCCTATCATTCCGAGGGCGCCTCAGGTGCGGACCTGCGGGCGCGGCTCGAACAGGACCTCGTCCTTCCGCCCGGGGCCCGCGCGCTGGTTCCGACGGGGTTGAGGCTGCAGATCCCGCGCGGTCTTGAGGCACAGGTCAGGCCTCGTTCGGGCCTTGCTGCCCGGCAAGGGATCACGGTGCTGAACTCGCCCGGCACGATCGACAGCGACTTTCGGGGTGAGGTCCAGGTGATCCTCGTGAACCTGGGCCAGGAGGAGTTTCGGATCAAGAGCGGCGACCGCATCGCCCAGCTGGTATTCAGCACCGTGGTGCGGGTTCGCTTCCGGGCCCGGCCGCTCATCGATGAGACTGCCAGGGGGAGCAGCGGCTTTGGCTCGACCGGCATTTGAACTCGTAATGCGTCGAGGCGCGAATCCGCCTCCGGCCACGCGAATCTGCCTCCGGCGGTGCAAAATCTGCCTCCGGCGGCGCAGAATCCACCTCCGGCGGCGCAGTATCCGCCTCCGGCGGCGAGGATGGATCCGTGCCGCTGCTTTGGCCACGCTGGTCTGCATGGGGTCGCTTGCGGCGCACGCGGCGCCGGCAGGCCCCGAGACCGCCCAGTCACTCCTGAACACCGCCCGTCTCAGGCTCGCCGGGGGCGATTCACCAGGGGCCCTGGACACACTGCGGCTGCTGCGAAGCCGTTTCCCCGATTCACCGCTCCTCATCGATGCTGACTCACTCAGTGTGGAGTGCTCCCTTTCAGCGCGGGACGTGTACAAGGCGCGCTACTTCCTCCAGAGACTCCTGGACACGTCGCCGGGCTCGAGGGCCGCCTATTCAGCGGCCCTCGCAGTTGCGAGGTACTACTACGATTCCCGGACATGGCTCGCCGCGCTCGAATACTTCGCAAAAGCGGTCGACATCTTCCAGGAAGCCAGCAGCGGGACGCGATCCGACCTGGACCTGGCGCTGGTTCATGCCTCGGAGCTCTCCACCTACCGGCTCAACGATCCCAGCCGTGCGAGATCCTATTTCCAGCGCATCTCGGGGCACACCCTGCCCCCCGCCGAGGCGGCACTCTACCGCCAGCTGCGCGTGCGGCTTCTCTGGTCCGTTCTTACCGCGGACACCCTTGGCCTGAAAGACTCGAACGTCTCAAGCCTGAGGGTCGACGGCGATGACCTGTGGGTAGGCACGTGGAACGGCGGTGTCTCGAGGTATTCCGTGTCCGCAGGGAGCAGCGACCCCTTTCCCACGCCTCCCTACGCCCGTTCGATAGAGGCGGCGGACCGGAGGATCTGGATCGGGACCACCGAGGGGCTCTCGTGGTACGGCAAGGGCACCGCCCGGTGGGGAGCCGCAGAGAACCTGGCGGCGGACCACCCGTACAATGTGCAGGCAGTCCGCCTCGCAGCCGGCTCGCTCTACGCTGGCACCCTTGGAGACGGGCTCCTGCGCCGGGGGGATTCCGGCTGGGAGCAGGTGAACGACGGAAGCCTGCCGGGAAAATTCATCACGTGCATCGCGGAGGACGCTTCCCGGGGGCTGCTTCTCATCGGCACGATGAACATCGGGCTGGTCATTCTCGACCTGAAATCAGGACAGATGAGCACCCTCGCAGAATCGGTGCCGGGGTTCACCTCGGAGAACATCACCACGATCCTGCCTGCCCGAGACGGGAGGATCTGGATCGGCACCTACGGGGAGGGCCTCTCGGTCTGGACGCCGGATTCGAACGGCGTGCAGCAGTACACGAAGGCCGGATCGGAGATCGCGGACGACTGGATCCTCTCGAGCTGCGAAACCGACCGCGCGCTGTATTTCGGGAGCTTCGGAGGAGGCGTCAGCGTCCTCTCCAAGGTCGACGGCTCGTGGCGGCGCATCGGCATCCATGACGGGCTCGCCTCGCTGGATGTGCCCGCGATCGCCTGGAGGCCGCCGAGCGTCTTCTTCGGCACCCTCGGCGGGGGTGTCTCGGTCTACGACGAGGCCGCGGATGGCGCGCACCCATAGACTGACCTGGCTCTACGTCGGCCGCGAATACGTCATCTCCTTCGTCGTCGCCTTTCTCTTTTTCTTCTTCCTCTTCTTCCTCAACCAGATCCTGGTCATGGCGGAGGAGATCTTCTCGAAAAAAGTGGCATTCTGGGACGTGGTGCGGCTGATCGTCTTCTCGCTGCCCGTCGTCATCGCTTTTTCTTTTCCCTTCGGATCCCTCGTCGGTGCCCTGATGGCGGCCGGAAGGCTCTCCTCGGACAACGAGCTGCTGGCTTTCGGCACCCTCGGGGTGCCGCCGCGCCAGATCCTCCTGCCCATGCTCCTGATCGGGCTCGCATTCTCCGCGATCTCGTTCGTCACCAACGACTATTTCCTGCCGCTGGGGAACCTGCGCTTCGCGGAGGTCTATCGACGCGTCCTGTACTCGAATCCCGGCCTGGAGCTGGAGCCCTACTCGGTGAAACGATTCGAGAACACCACGATCATCACGGGAGCGGTGGACGGGCGGGAGCTGCGCGACATCCTGATCGTCGACAAATCGGTGGAGGGCAACCGCCGGATCATCACGGCGAAGGTTGCGCGGCTCGCCGAGAGCACTCAGCAAGGCGGAATAGTGTCCCTGACCCTGGACCACGTGTTCTCCCAGCTCAGCTACCCCCGGGACGGAGACAGGTATGACTACACGCTATCCGATTCCATGGTGTACACGATTCTGCTGAAGAACATCACGTCAGTGTCGATCGGGGGGCTCACTCCCTCCACGATGAGCTCGGCGGACGTGTGGAAACAGATCCGGCAGAAGTCGAGGGAGCAGGAGGCCGCGCAGAAACAGAAGGACGAGAAAATCGCGGGCCTCGCGCTCGGGCTCTCCGGCGGGCTCCGTGCCGCGGAGCTCGCGCTTGCCGCGGACCCCGGGAGGATCGGGGGTGATCGCACGGCAGTCGAGACTCTGTGGCGGAACCTGGATGCGGAAAGGAGGCGCAGCGTGGTGGACCTGAGCCTTCAATCCTACCGGGTCGAGTTCCACAGGAAGTTCTCGATGCCCATCGGGTGCCTCGTGTTCGCATTTTTCGCTTTCCCCGTCGGCGTCCGCGCCCGCCGGAGCGGACGGACCGTCGGATTCGGAGTCGGGTTGTTCGTCGCCATCGTGTACTGGGGCCTGCTCGTTGCCGGGCAAACCTTCGGGGTCCGCATGTCCTTCTCTCCGGCCCTCTCCATGTGGTTTCCCGATGGCATCGTCCTCCTCGCGGGAGCCATGTTCTTCATGGCGGGGGCGCGCAGATGAGGCTCCTTCGCCGGATGCTCCTGCAACAGTTCCTGCCGATCTTCGTCCTTGCTCTCGTCTTCTTCGTCCTGCTGCTTCAGCTCATCGACATCTTCGGAAGCATCTGGCGATACTTCGCACACGACGTCGGTGCCGGGCAGGTGGCCTGGATCGCACTGCTGTACCTGCCGAAATGCATCTCGTTCGCCCTGCCCGTCTCCTTCCTCTTTGCCATTGCCTTCACGCTGGGGCTCTTCTACGCGAACAACGAGCTTTTCGCCATTTTCGGTTCCGGGGTGAGCCTGTACCGGCTCGTGCTGCCGTTTCTCGTCCTAGGCGCCGTGCTCAGCGTAGGGGGGGTGTTCTTCGAGGACGAAGTGGTCATTCCCACTTTCCAGGCAAAGAACGAGACGTACGCCCTGGCCGTCAAGCAGGTCACCTCCCTGAGCCAGTCGAACGTCGCGGTGACGAGCCCCGACCAGCGGGTGGTCTACGTGGCGGACTACTACAACGACGCGCTGAGGCGGCTGACCGGGGTCACGGTGGTCATCCGGGACGCCGGCATGACCCTGGTGAGCAGGATCGACGCGCAGTCTGCCGAGTGGCAGGACACCCGCTGGGTCCTCGAGGGCTGCCGCTCATTCACCTGGGACCCGAAGACCAGGCTGCTGACCGACAGCACGCAGCCCCGCTACGATACGCCCCTCCTGAACGAGCCGCCCGCGACCTTCCGTCGCCTCGCGCGCAACGTCGACGAGATGAACATCAGCGAATCGGAGCGCTACGTGGCAATGATCCGAAGGGCCGGACTGCCGTACCGGGAAGCGCTGACGGATTTTTACCGCAAGTACTCGTTCGCCTTCACTCCGCTCATCGTCGCTTTCATCGCGAGCAGCCTCGGAAGCGCCTTCAAAAAAAACATTCTGCTCATGAGCCTTCTCTCCGCCCTGGTGATCTCCGTGGGATTCTACGTCGCGCAGATGGTCTCGGCCATCCTTTCCAAGAACGGTGTCATTCCGCCGCTTGCCGGGGCATGGACCCCCTTCAGCCTTTTCCTGGTGCTCGGTTTCATGCTATTCAGAACGGCGCGCACATAACCAGTCGGGGAGGGCGGAATGGAGCTTGCAGCGGGGATCGACTTCGGAGGCACTTTTGCAAAGATCGGGCTCGTGGAGCGGTCGGGAAGGATACGTGCGCGTACCCAGGTGGCAATGGATGCGCGGGAGAGCTTTGAAGGGATCGTGCGGCCCGTGGCGGAAACGCTCCGAGGGCTGATCGCGAAAGAAGCGCCCGCGGAAAGGCTGGTCACCATCGGAATCGGGACTCCGGGATTCATCGACAAGACGGAAGGTGTCCTGATCGGCGGATGCGAGAACATCCCCGCCCTTCAGAAGCGTTCGGTCCAGCAGTACCTCGGCAGGACGTTCGATGTCCCAGCCTTCGCGGAGAACGACGCGACGAGCGCGGCGGCCGGCGAGCTCGCTTTCGGCGCGGGCAGGAGCCTCTCCAGCTTCGTTCTGATCACCGTCGGCACCGCGATCGGCGGCGGGCTCGTGCTGGACGGCAAGGTCTACAGGGGCTGGAGGGGCTTTGCCGGCGAGATCGGCCATCTCTGCGTGAACCGCGACGGCCTCTGGTGCAATTGCGGCAGCAGGGGATGCCTCGAGCAGTACGCGTCGGGCACCGCGATTCTCAGGGTCTACACCGAGAAGCTCCGCAAGCGGGGCGAGAACCCGGGCAGCTCCCTGACGACGCGCGGCGTAGTGGACAGGGCCAGTGCGGGAGACACCTGCGCCCGCGACACGCTGGAAGAAGCGGGGATGTGGATCGCCCAGGCCTTTGGAAGCCTCCTGAACGTGCTCGACCTCGAGGCCTGCATCGTGGGCGGGGGAGTCTCGGAGGCCGGGGAGGTGCTCCTGGAGCCGATCAGGCGCCATCTCCCCGACCACTGCTGGCCGCAGATCGGAAACGGCGTCAGCGTGCGAATCGCTGAGCTGCGAAACGACGCGGGGATCCTCGGTGCCGCGGCGCAGGCGTTCGAGCGCCTGACTCGATGATGCCGTTCTCCATCGAAAAACGCGATGCGGAATCCAATGCCCGGACGGGCTCGCTCGCCCTCGGCCATGGCACGGTGGCGACTCCCTGCTTCATGCCCGTGGGCACCAATGCATCCGTGAAGGCGATGCGCTACGACGACCTGGAAGAGCTTGGGGTCAACCTCATCCTGAGCAATACCTACCACCTGTACCTCCGTCCGGGCAGGGACGTGATCGCCGCTGCGCGGGGGCTGCACAATTTCATGGGGTGGCCGCACAATATCCTCACCGATTCGGGAGGGTACCAGATCTTCAGTCTCTCCTCCTTTCGCACGGTTGAAGATGAGGGTGTTTCCTTTCGCTCTCACATCGACGGCTCCACCCACCGCCTGACGCCCCGCGATGTCATTGATATCCAGGGCGTGCTCGGCAGCGACGTGTTGATGCCGCTGGACGAGTGCACGGCGGCGGGCACCCGCAGGGAGGAGGCCGAGCAGGCAGTACGGAGAACGACCTCGTGGCTGCGTGACAGCGCAGCGCATTGGCGCGCAGGGCGGGATGAGATTCCCGGCCTGCTCTTCGGAATCATGCAGGGCAACTTCTACGAGGAATTGCGAAAGCGAAGTTCGCAGGAAATCGCCGATATCGACCTGCCCGGATACGCCATCGGCGGGTTGTCGGTGGGGGAGGACTTCGCCCGGTTCAGGGATTTTCTCCATCTCAGCGCCGCTCTGCTGCCCGAGAACAAGCCGAAATACCTCATGGGCATCGGCACGCCCGCGTATATCCTTGAGGCGGTGGAAGCGGGGATCGACCTCTTCGACTGCGTGTATCCCACGAGGACCGCGCGCAACGCGCTGGTCCTCACGCTGGACGGGCCGCTGTCACTGCGGAACGAGAAGTTTCGCCAGGACACCGGTCCGATCGATCCCGAGTGCCGATGCTACACCTGCCGCCGTCACACGCGGTCGTACCTCCGGCATCTCTTCAAGGCCCGCGAGATCCAGGCGGCCGTGCTTGCCACCTGCCACAACCTCGCGTTCATCCAGCGACTGATCCGGGACATCCGCGGCGCCGTCACGCATGGCGCCTTCCCGGGGTTCAAACGGAGCTTTCTTTCGCGCTACGATGCTGGAGCGGGATGACCGGGATGCCGACAAGTAAGGAAGGACCGCCCGCCATGATCCTGCGACCCCTCTTCATCCTCGCACTGTTCCTGTGCAGCGCGATGCTGCTTCCTGCCCAGGCGCTCAAGGCTTCGTTCGTGCCGACGCTCGCCTTCTCCCGCCCGCCGGCAGCGGCCGCCTCGCTTCCGGCACGGGTCATCCAGGCGGCGCTGTCGTACCTCGGAGTTCCCTATGTGCACGCCGGCGACTCGCGCGAAGGCATGGATTGCTCGGGGCTGGTCTACCGGGTGGTCTTCGATACGATCGGCGCCAGCCTCCCGCGCGGGGTGGAAGCGCTGTACCACGAGACGAAGCCGAAGGAGTATCCCCTGCATCTCGGGGACCTCCTGTTCTTCGACACGACAGAGCAGCTGCCGCCGAAGATTCCCACGCACGTCGGGTTGTACATCGGAGAAGGACGGATCGTCCACGCGGCATCGGAAGGACCCAGGACCGGTGTGATAATTTCCGCTCTCAACGATCCCTATTACCGCGACCGGTTCATCGGCGCACGCCGGGTGCTGCCCTGGCGCGATCCCGTCCTGGACCTGAACCTCACCGATGAAAACTCGAGCATCGCCGAGGCGGAACCGTTCGCTTCCCACCAGGAGGTCAGCATACGGGTCTTCAACGACATGACGGGCGGAGGGCCGGTGAGTTTCAGCCTGGTGAGGGACGGCAGAGAAGTGCTCTCCCGCTGGATCGTCCCCGGAACGCGGAAGCCTGCCGAGGTGTCCTTTCAGACCGGGATCGGGCGGTGGTCGATCCGGATAGCCCGGATCTTCAAAGGCCGGACGCTCTCAGACGTGGCGTTCACGGTCGTGGAGTAGGGGATGTCGCAGGGGGCAGCGCCAACTGCACCTTCGGGCCGCCAGAGCACCGTGAGCACGGTGATCGTGATGGTCTGCACGGCCGGCTCCCGCCTCTTCGGGTACGTTCGCCAGGCTCTTTTCAACTATTACTTCGGTGGCGCGGGTGCCGCCGATGCCATCAACGCGGTCTTCAACATCCCCAACAACCTGAGAAAGCTCTTCGCGGAGGGCGCGTTCTCGTCAGCCTTCATCCCGGTGCTCTCTACCACCCTTGCGGAGGACCCCTCGGGCGTCCGGCCCCGTGAGCTCGTGCGCACCCTGGTGGCGCTCCAGCTCCTGGTCCTTCTTCCGCTCGTGGCGCTCAGCCTGGCGTTTCCCCGCCTGATCGTCACGGGGCTGCTCACATTCTCGGACCCCGCGAAGGTCGCCGTGGGCGTCCAGCTCATGCGGTGGATGTTCAACTACATCCTCTTCGTGTCCTTGAGCGCGCTGGTCATGGCGGTCCTGAACTCCCATGGCAAGTTCACGGTGCCGGCCCTCAGCCCCCTCATGTTCACCCTCGCGACGGTACTTTCGCTCCTCTTCTTCCACGGCCGGCTCGGGGTACTGGCCATGGGAGTCGGCGTGTTCGTCGGCGGCATTCTCCAGCTCGCCTGCCAGCTTCCCGCTCTGCGGCGCCTCGGCTACCGCCTGCTCCCCAGCTTCAAGCTGGCGAACCCCGACTTCCTGAAGACCGCGAAACTGTGGCTGCCATACCTCGCCTCGGCGTCCATCGTCACGATCAACCAGTTCTTCGCCCAGTTCTTCGCAAGCGGGCTCGAGGACGGAAGTGTTTCAGCAATCACCAACTCGGTCATGTTTCTCCAGATTCCCATCGGGATCTTCACGACCTCCGTCGCCACGGTGACGTTCCCCGCCATGAGCAGGCAAGCGGCACAGGGCGACAGGGAGTCGCTGCGCGGCACCGTTTCCTACGGCATCCAGTTCCTCCTCGTCCTTCTGGTGCCCTCGTCCATCCTGCTCTGCCTCTTTGGAAGGGAAATCATAGCCGCGGCGGTACAGAGGGGGCGATTCACGCCACAAGCGACGCTGATGGCAGCCCGCGCCCTCACGGGGTACGCGTTCGGCCTCATCAGCATGGGCATCTACACGTTCCTCCAGAAGCTGTTCAATTCGTACAAGAGCTTCATCGTCCCGCTGGTGAGCGCGGGGTCCATCGCCGTCCTGGATATCATCCTGTCCCTGGTCCTCAAGGCGACGGCATTGAGGGTGAGCGGGCTCGCCTACGCGAACTCCATCGCCTTCACCGCGGGCATGGTCATGCTCGTCATACTGGCACGACGGCGACTCGGCCCGGTAGGCCCCCGAAAGATCCTCTCGACTCTGGGGAAATCGGTGCTGGGATCGATTCCCATGGCCGCGCTTCTGGTCGGATTTCGCCTGTGGAAACCGGACATATGGGTGCACGGCGGTTCCCTTCGCGCCACGGCGCTGATCGCGGCCGTGTGTGCCGCGTGCGTCGGAGTGACGGTGCTCATGTACATGGCTCTGCGCGTGCCGTATCTCACGGATCTCGTGAGGAGGCGAAGATGCGAATGAAATCCCCGGTTGTCTCCCCGTTCCTGACCTGTCTGATCCCTGTCTACCTTTGTCTCGCCCTGCTCCCCGCCTTTGCGGCGGACACGGCAGAAGCGAAGGACCGCACCAGGCAGACGCTCCTGTACGGCATCGACAGCCAGGTGATCGACGCGGTGCAATCCATCCGGAGCGCTCAGGATACGGGCTTCACGGGCGAGCTTCTCCAGATACTCAACGGCCAGAGGTCCCCCGAAGTCCAGAAGGCTGTTTTCGATCTCTTCAAGGATCAGAAAATCCGGGACGGGGAGGGGCGCGGGAAAGCCATCCTTGCCGCATGGCAGGACACTCAGGATGCACTCCTGATCGGGGCGATCCAGTACCTTGCCGCGATCACGAGTCCCGGGCTGGCTTCCGGACTTGCGGCCCTGGTGGACGCCGGAAGCAGCGCGGTGGCGCTGGCCGCCATCCAGGCCATGGGTACGTCCGGTGACAAGGCCGCGGCTGCTCTCCTCGTGGCGAAGCTGAAGAGTCCCGATTTTCCCGACGCGAGGAAGAACGACGTCATTCTCGCCCTGGGAGCGCTGAAGGACCCGCTTGCCGTCGAGGTCCTCCTTTCGCTCGCGGGGAGCACGGACGAGGAGAAGGTGCGTCGGATGTATGCGGCTGACTCGCTGGGAAAGATCGGTGATGCCCGCGCGCTGCCCGTGCTCCGGACCATGTTCGCGGAAAACGACGCGCTGATCAGGCTGTACGCGGCATCGGCCCTGTCACGGTTCGGCATCGAAGAAGTGTTCCCCAGCATCATCCAGGGACTTCGAGATGGAAACGTGAAGGTACGGGAGCAGAGCGCGAAGGCGCTGGCCCGGCAGCTCAGCTCATCCCAGGCGGAGACCGCTGTGCCGATCCTCTCCTACAAGGCCGAGCGGGATCCCGAGCCGAGCGTCCGGGTCGCCTCCATCCAGGCACTCGGAGCCATCGGCGGCGACGCCGCCACGAAAATGCTCCTGAAGATTTACTCGGGAGCAGATCATCCCCTGGACAGCAGGGAAACCGCGCTGGGCATCCTCGCCGCGAAATCCCTCTCCCTCAGCATGGAGTCGATCCGCGCTGTCGTTGCGAAGGAGTGGAGCTCCTACGACACACGCACGCTTGAATCGACGGCAAAGGTGCTCGCCGCCACCAGGAGCTCGGATCTCAAGGACCTGTTTGTCCGGTTCCTCGACAGTCCTGATCCCGTCGTCAGGTCGTACGGGGTACGCGGCATCGGCGCGAATGGTTTCTCCGACCTGAAGGATCGAGTGAAAAAGATGTCGGAGCAGGATCCGAATCCCGGGACCCGGCAGGAAGCGGCGCTCAGCCTGGCCAGGCTGTAGGGCACACTGCGCGGCAAATAGACTCGCAGGCCACGCCGCGGTCCTATGTCCCCGAGCTGCGCGCCTGGCGCATGATCCTGTTGATCTCCTCCAGAGGTGACACCCATTCCCGGAAATGCAGCGAAAGCGCACGCCCCTTCGAGTTGACGAACGGGATCTCCTTCCCGAGGCAGTCCTCGATCGGTCCGCTCACGCCGGGGAAAAGCTCGCCTCGGAGGGGTGTGAACACGTACCGGCCGTCCACGTTCCTGATCTCCGCGACGCTCGAAGGCATCGGGACGAGGAAGACCAGAAATGACGAGAACCTCCCGCCCACGCTGCGAGCCGCACCAGCTCCGAAGCGGTGCACGTTCCTGAATCCGATGCGGTGGTTCTGTTGATCCACTCTCATCTCGATCAATGGAGGCAGCGATGCCTGCTGGATGGACTGGCGAGGCATGGCGCGCCGGATGCTCATTACCGTGGGGCGCACCCGCCCGCCGGACGGGGCGGCATGGGCGGCCATGAGCGGGATCTGCCGGTGTGTGCCTAGTTTTGCGGGCGCAGCACCCATGAGCGGCACCCGGGCAGCTCTCCTCCCGCCAGCAGCCGTGCCTGCGCCCTCCGCCTTCATTCCTGCTCCGTGCCTGCGGGCAAGGCCCGAGAGCGGGGCTTCGCCCAGCTTCTGCCGCATATAGAGGAAGAGACGAGCCAGGAGATAGATCACGGCCAGCCCGAGGACGATGTACAGCACGTACAGGAAGGTGAGCCGGGGGATGGGGATCCCGCCCTCGCCGGTGTAGGTGAACGAGAGTGTCCCCTCGGTCGGGGAGATGCGGATATCGTCGTCGAAGATAAGCTGAACCTTCGCGTCGTGCGCGCCCTTCGGGTAGCTGAGGGGAAGCTTCAGGGGAACGTCGAGTGCCGCCTCGCCGCCCGCAGGCACCGTGATGGCGAGCTTTTTCTCCAGCAGCTCGGTGCCTTCGCTCTGTACGCTGGACAGCCGCGCGATGATAGGCTCCGTTTTCCAGTTCTTCACCTTGAAGAGAGCAGTGAACCTGGTGCCGACCTTCCCGAGGGCGGCGGGGAAGATCAGGGTGGGATACCCCGTGGTGACTCCGGTGACGTGTTCCTTGTCCCGGGTGGGGTAGGGGACGATCTGGACTCCCAGGGCATCGGCGATGTCGCCCAGGTAGCTTTTCAAGTTCTGCTCATCGGGGGCCGGCTGCGGCGGCACCTTCAGGATGCTCACTGACCAGCCCTCCTTGCGCATTGCCTGGGCGACGCTGGTGATTGCAGCCTTCACCACCGCGGGATCGCCGTTGTTCGGGCTCCCCGGTGGAGGATCGTGCACGCCGTCGGTAATGATGATGATCTGTTTGGGATTGGTCTCGGGAAGCTCTTTCACGTTCTTGTACAGGAACTGCATCGCCGCAACGAGGTCCGTGTACCGCCCGAGGGCGTGGAGGAGGAGCACGTGGCTGAAGGCCTGCCGGGCTGCCTCCTCGCTGTTTACTTCCAGGGAGATCTCCACCTCGGGGAGGCTGGAAAAGCTGATGAGA
>JBEKXR010000010.1:0-19150 GCA_049511935.1 Spirochaetia bacterium
TGTTTCGAGAGAGAATCTCGATTATCCGATTGCGGCGTTCTTCGACGTATATTCTCTCTTCGTCCACGTTGTCAGCCATGGCTTTCCCAATCCTACAAACAATCCGAAGTTCGTTTCAGCAGCGATGTTGCCGGACGAGAATCCCCTGTTCTGTTCGTCATTACGCGCTCCTCGCTTCTTCAATGGCACCACTCCAGATGCCGTCTCGATACCTCTTCGTCCTTCTATCATAAAGTTCATTCATTTGCAATACATGACGATTAAAAGAGATGAAAATGTCGTTTCTTGCGTGATTCAAAGTTTTATAATGAAATATGATCAAAAAGGTAAGTCTTAGACTATTAAAATATATTCATTTTAGAAAAAATGTTGACATTGCGGATATGATGGTATAAAATCGGGAATCAAGGCGAAGACGTCAGGGATTCGCCGCTCTTGGATCTCAACGTGGAGCGGTCTGCGGTCGTCCAAAAGGCCGTTCGAGCGTAAGGTGTAATAAATGAACGAACGCACCGGAGCTGGCGACATGTCGCAAGGATCTGCCCCTCGCAAGGCGTTACCTTGGTACCGCAGGGCGCTTGCGTTTCGCGAGTCCACGATCCTCATCCCCCTCCTGCTGCTCGTGGTGATCGTCGGGATCATCAATCCGGTCTTTTTCAGCTACTACAACTTCATCAGTGTTGCCCGGGCCGTTTCCCTCACGGCGATCGTCGCCATGGGCATGACATTCGTCCTCGTGGCGCGCGAGATCGACCTGTCCGTCGGCTCCGCTCTCGGGCTGTCCAGCGTCGCCGCCGGCTGGGTCCTCGTGCACGGGGCGCCGATCGCGGTCGGCATCATCGCCGGCGTGCTGACCGGCCTGATGGTCGGCTTCCTCAACGGCCTGATGACCGTTCGCCTGCGCATCCCGTCGCTGATCGTCACCCTCGGCACCATGTACGCCGGTCGCGGCTTTGTCTACGTGATCACGATGGGCCACCCCATTTACCCCATGCCCCAAGCGCTGCAAGACATCGGGGTGGGCAAGATCGGGTCCATCCCTAACGCCGTCTACATTCTCGCCGTCCTCGCCCTCCTTTCGCACTTTATCCTCACCCGGACGGTCTTCGGCCGCGAGGTGCGCGCTGTCGGCGGCAACCCGGAGGCGGCGCGTGTGACGGGCATCAACAACGACAGGGTGCGGCTCTCGGTGTTTCTCCTGACGGGGTTCTGCGCAGGGGTGGCGGGTGTGCTGATGCTCGGACGCCTCAACTCGGCGGAGCCGGGCGCGGGGGTTTCCCTGGAGCTGACCGTGATCGCGTCGACGATCATCGGCGGAACGAGCCTGTTCGGCGGGTATGGCACGATTCCCGGGACCGTCATCGGGACGATCCTGACCGGCATCCTCGTGAGCGCGCTGGTCCTGCTCCATGTCCCCGCGTACTACGAGCAGGTGGTCGTGGGCATCATTATCATCGTGGCGGTCACGATGGACCAGTACCAGAGGCGAAGGCTCATGCGCTCCGCGTCATGAGCAATGGAAAAAAATCGCATGAAAGGAGGTGAAGGATATCCCGGCGCGTTCGGGAGGCAGGTGGCGGGCGCTCCAGTCACCCTTCGTCTGCGCAGTCCATCAACTGGAATATTCTCACAGAGGAGGTACAAGATGAAAATGAGCATTCGAAGAGTTGTCGTGGCCTGCGTCGTGCTGGCCGCCGTGGCGGCCGTCGGGTTTGCGGCCCCGAAGCCACATTTAGTATTCGTGACGCCCCTCATGGCCAATCCGTATTGGGACGTGGTCGAAAAGGGCTGGAACGACGGGGCGGCGAAGATGGGAGCCGCGGTTGACTACATCGGGCCGACGGCGCTGAGCCTGGATGACATGATCAAGTACATGGAGACCGCCATTGCCCAGAAAGTGGACGGGATCGCCACCATGGCGCTCAACGCCGAGGCGATGAAGAAGCCAATTGCGGACGCCAAGGCGGCCGGCATCCCGGTGGTCCTGGTGGACACGGATTCTCCGGACAGCCAGCGCGATGCATATGCGGGTACTTCCAACATGGCGGCTGGCCAGAGCGCCGGAGAGTTCATGGCAAAGATCACGAACGGCAAGGCCACGATCGCCATCCTCACTGGCCGTCTCGACCAGCCGAACCTCGTAGCCCGGGTCGACGGCTTCAAGGCGGCCATCGCCAAGTTCCCCGGCATGAAGGTCGTCGACATGCAGCCCGATGACAGCGATCTGCAGAAGGGCATCCAGGCCGCGGAGGCCATGCTTCTTGCCAATCCTGGTATCACGGCGATGTTCGGCTCGGAGGGATTCGGCGCGCCGGCGCTGGGCAAGGTGGTGAAGGAGGCGGGCAAGGCGGGCAAGATCCGCATCGTCGGGTTCGACGATCTTCCTGAGAGCGTGGACTACATCAAGGCGGGAGTGGTCGACGGGGTCGTGGTGCAGAAGCAGTACGTCATGGGCTATCGCGCCGTTGATTACCTCCTGAAGCTCATCAACAACAAGTCGGTGCCCAGCGTGACCGACACGGGCGTCATCATGCTGTCCAAGGCGAACGTTGCCACCTACAAGAGCGAAACGCTGAAAGTCAACTGAGGAGAGGAAGCTGGGGGAGGGCCGGCGCGAGCCGGCCCCCTGCCCGCGGCTCCCCCCGGAGCAGGAAGGAGAGCGTGACCGATGGGCGTCCAACCACTCGTCCAGATGCAGGGCATCTACAAGAGCTTCGGCGCGGTGCGCGCCCTGCAGGGGGTCGACCTGGAGCTGTACCCGAGTGAGATCCTCGGACTGGTCGGCGACAACGCGGCAGGCAAGTCCACGCTGATGAAGATCCTGAGCGGGGCGGTCCCGCTGGACCGCGGGCGGATCCTCTTCGAGGGAAAGCTTGTCCACTACGCCAGCCCGCGCGAGGCGCGCGCGCACGGCATTGAGATGGTCTATCAGGATTTTGCGGTCTGCGGGAACCTCGGCATGAGCGACAACGTCTTCATGGGGCGCTGGCCCTCCCGCCGGATCCTCGGAGGCCTTTTCCATGTCGTCCAGGATGCGGCCATCGCGAAGCGCACCGTGGATCTGATCGGCCGCCTGCGCATCGACCTCAACTCTCCGAGAACGCTGGTGGAGACGCTCTCCGGCGGGCAGCGCCAGGCGGTGGCGATTGCGCGCGCGATGGCGTTCGACGCCCGAGTAGTCATCATGGATGAGCCCACCGCCAGCATTTCGGTCAAGGCCATTGGCGAGCTCCTGCACTTGATGGAGGAGCTGAAGGCCCAGGGAGTGTCCATCATCATCATCACGCACCGCCTGCAGGACGTGATGGAGACGGCGGACCGTGTGATGGTGCTGCGGGCGGGGCAGCGCGTGGATTGCAGGAAAGTCTCCGAAACCTCCCTGGACGAGATCATTCAACTCATCGTCCGCGGCAAGCCGACCTCCGCCGGGACGGGCATCGAGGGGCAATGATGCGGACACAACCACGGCGCGCGGGGCATTGGAGTAACCGCTTACTGCGTTCTCTGTTTCCAAGCCTCGCCTCACTCCCAGAGGTACTCCCCCGCAACGTGGAACTCGGAAGGTCCGTCGAGGATTCCCGATTCGCCGATGGAATTGCACGCACCCATGTACGCCCGCAGGCTGGCCTCGATGACGTCCGTGCTGCGGTGCCGGCCGTGGAACCTCCGACCCCTGAGCTCGACCGTGACGATGACCTCGGCGAAGGCATCGGTCCCGGCGGACAGCGTGGAGACGGAGTACAGGACCATGCGGGTGGAAAACCCGAGCGCCTTGTCTACCGCACGGAAGAGCGCGTCGATCGGGCCCGTGCCGTGCGAGGTCTGGGTGAGCGTCTTCCCGGCCCGGCGGATGACGACCAGCCCCACCGGTGGGGAATGCGAGCTGCTGAGCACGTTGAATGCCTCCAGCGCATAGGGGCCTGAGGGCTCCGGAGTTGCCAGCGGCGCGGGCTCTTCCTGGGGCTTGCCGATCGTCTTCTCCTGGAGGAGCGCGCGGAGCCGGGGCTCCAGGGACGCCCCAGAGAACCCGCCGGCCACCGGAACGAGGGCGCACTCGCCGATGACAGCCTTGTTCGGATGCGTGCGCACGCCGGTGAGACTGTCGAAAAGCCGGGAGGTCGGTCCGATCTGCTCCAGGTGGATGCCGTGCGAAATCCCGTCACGCTCACCGAAGGCCGAGATGAGGAAGGCGAGCTCCTCCAGGGCCGCGTTGCCGGCGCGCTCCCCGAATCCTCCCACGGTGACCTCCGCGTGAGAAGCACCGGCTCTGAGGGCGGCCATGGTGTTGGCGGTGGCCAGACCCAGGTCGTCGTGGCAGTGCACGCCGATCCGCGGCACGGGTCCGGAACCCCGGGCCAGCCGCCCGGCAACCTCCTCAACGAGCGCGCTCATTTCTTCGGGGACCATGATGCCGTTCGTGTCGGCGAGGTTGATCACCTCCGCACCCGCTTCCCGCGCGACGTCGATCGCCTTCTGGAGGAACTCCTTCCGCGCGTGGGGAGCTTCACTGAGTGAGAACTGGGTACGCACGCCTGAATCGCGGGCGGTCCGAATGCACTCCGAAAGGACCTTCAGCGCCTCCTCCTCCGTGGCCTTCAGCACCTGGCGGAGAAACTGAGGGGAGACGGACATGAAGACGTGGAGGTGCGGCTTCTCGGCGTGGTGAAGGCACTCGAGGGCCTTCTGCACATCCCCGGGGAGCGCCCGCGCAAGGGCCGCAACGAATGGTCCACTCACCTCCGAGCAGATCCGCGTGACGCAGTCTGCTTCCTCCGCGGAGGCCGCGGGAAAACCTGCCTCGATGACGTCGACCCCGAGCTTCACGAGCTGGCCCGCGAGGAGAAGCCTGTCAGCCGGAGAAAGGACCACGAACGGGAGCTTGTTTCCGTCTCGGAGCGTGGTATCGAAGATCTCGATCCGTCTGGCCATGGCGCATGATAGCCCTTCCTCGGGGAGGGCGCAACACGCACTCGTGCAAACCAGCTATTCTCATTTTGCACGATTCGAGATTGATGACAGTCGGTTGACGGTTGTAGACGGCTTTGCTTTCGATCGGGCAAAATGAGAAGCGCTCCCCGAATCAAAAAGAGAATTGCTGCGTGCAAAAGTGCGCTGGACCCTGACTTTCGTTCTCCGATAGTGTACGCTCTGTTCTCCGCACATGCGCCGCTGTGACTTATTCCTGGGCATTCTTGCGCTCCTCTCTCTTCCCTTACCTGGGCTGCCGGTAGCTGTGGAAGCTCCCGCAGAGCTCAAGTCCGCATGGGAACGTCTCCTTTTTTCGCACCCGTTTCCGCCCGGTCTGGATGCCGCTCCGGTGGGCACCGCCGGCTCGGTGGGCTCGGTCATCCTCCGAGACCGGGTCCTCACCGGATTCAGGATCGTTGATGAGTCGATCCTGGTTCCCGTCATGCGCCTGTGGGACCCACCGCTCACTCTCACCCGCGCACAGGCGGAATCGCGCAGTGTGAGGCTCCTGACGCTGGACAGCGTTGCACTTCCCGATATCGCTCTTCCTGTCGACGGGCTGTACCCGGGTGATCCCGGTTACCCCCTCATGCGCCGGGTCGCCGTGGGCATTCAAGGTGACGACCCCGTGCTGCGTCAGTGGTTCGAGACGCTGCCGGATCTCCTGCCCCGGGACCCTCCTGAGCGATTCCGGTGGATCGGTGCGGTCGGAGACATCATGCCTGACCGCGGCGTGGACGCGGCGCTCCTCGCACCCGCCGGGGCTGAGCGCGTTTTCGGCGACACCCTTCCTCTCCTCCGCAGTCTCGACCTGCTCGTCGGGAACCTGGAAGCGGCGGCCACCACGGGCGGCGTTCGGGCGGTGAAGACATACACGTTTCGTTTTGATCCCCGTGCCCTGGGGAGCCTCGCCGCCGCCGGCTTCTCGTATCTTTCTGCGGCCAACAACCATACGTTCGATTATGGAATGGGGGGCTTCATCGACACCCTTGCGAGCCTCGGGCAGGCCGGCATCGCCACGTCCGGCGCGGGGCGCACGGCGGAGGAGGCGTCCCGGCCAGCCGTGATGAGAATCGGGGACGTGGAGGTCCGGCTGCTCTCCTTCGCGGCCTACCCGGTCGACCGAACCGGATTCGATGGACGCTCCATGGCCCGCGCAACGGCCGACCGGCCGGGTGCCCTGTGGCTCGACGACGAGGGCATCGCCGCCGCTGCCCGCGGGTTCTCCACTGACGCCTTCAACGTCGCGTTGGTGCATGGCGGGATCGAATGGAGCTCCGCTCCCACGGAGGAGCAGAGACGGAGATACAGGGACCTGATTCGTGCGGGCGCTGACCTGGTCATCGGGTCGCACCCGCATGTTCTGCAGGGACTCGAAGCGGTGGACGGCAGGCTCATTGCCTATTCGCTGGGGAATTTCCTTTTTCCCGGCATGGAGGAAACCCCGGGCGGGGAACGCTCCGCAATCCTCGAAGTAGGGACGTACGGAAGACGGATCGTCTCCCTGCGTGTCGTGCCCGTGCGGCTCGACGGAGGAACCGTGCGGCTGGAATTGCAAAAGGATTCCCTCAGGGAGCTCCGTTCCCAGTCGCGCGATTTGAACGCATCGCCGAGGGCGGATTCTGCATCGCCGAGGGCGGATTCTGCATCGCCGAAGGCGGATTCTGCATCGCCGAAGGGGGATTCTGCCCACGGAAGAGAGTGAAAAGCCCGCGGCCGTCGGTGCCGTTGGAGGCGGAGGCCGGTGTTCAATGAGCAGAATTCGCAAGGAGCAGAGAATGGAATCGGTTGTGAAAAAGATCGCCTTCATGGGGCTTGCGGCGGCGGCCGTGATGCTCTCCTCGTGCATGACGGTGAACCGCCTGGACAGGTACGATTTCGAGGGTTCCCGGCTCGCTGTCGACATGCGCACCCCGCCTGAGCCCAGGCTGAACGTGGATTACGACGTGATCATGGATTCGAATTCACCCGTGATCAGCGCGCTCAGCGTCATGTCGAACCTCGCCAAGGCCAACCAGGCGCACAGGGCCCGCGAGGTCATGCGGGAAGCCCTCACGGATGTGGATGTGCCGGAAATCGTCCGGACCGAATCCTTCTCCGCATGCGCCGCATCCCTCGGCGCGGAGCAGGTGAGTTCGGAGCGCCAGTCCGACTACGTGCTCGCCCTGCAGATTGATGAATGGGGCATCGAGGCGCGCTCTCCCGTATCCGCCGTGTCGCTTCGGATCCGCCTGGTGGCGAGCCTGTATCCGGCGGGCGGCGGAGAGCTTGCGTGGCGGAGGGAAGTGACTGTCGACCAGCCCGCGGATCCCGACATGTTCGGCATCGGCAACATCCTCGGCAACATGGTGACGGCAACGGTCCTGTACAACATGACGGAGGAGGACCTCGCCCGCGGGTTCAGGGAGCTCGCGTCGCGCACGGCAAAGCGTGTCGCCCTGATCCTCGAGCGCGACCTGGACCAGGCGCGGTTCGGAGAATGACGGGGCCAGCTGCAATCGGGCGCGATTGCAGCTGGCCCGGCCTCAATCCGCTGAGAGTGTCCTGATCCAGGGGCTCGCGGGGAAGGTCTTTCGAAGCGTCTGCTCGATTTTCGAAGCCCGGTCCCTGTCACCGCGCGCCCGTGAGACCCGGACGGCGTTCGCCATCCCCTCTGCCGCGCGCTCGCCCAGGTCGGGGAAGAGATACGCGACCTTCAGGTACTCATCGACGGCATCGGAGGTCCGGCCCATGGCCTCCAGCGTCCTGCCCTTCTCGAGGGCGGCCCGGGCTCCTATGTCGTCGGCCCGCGAGCCTTCGAGAGCGCCGAGGATATCCAGGGCTCTGCTCCAGTCAGAACGGAGCGCGGCGTACGTCCCCAGCAGGAGGCTCGCCTCCCCTGCGTACGGCTCCGGCGGTGCGGTGCGTCGGACTTCGTCGATCAGGGCCCGTGCGTCTTCCGGCGCCGCAGGAAGAAGGATATCGGCGGACGCAAGGACAACCCCGGCCGCCGCTTCCACGGAGACTCCCGGGGTCGATAGGGCCTTGCCCGCGTACAGCCGCGCCTCCTGGACGTCACCAAGCTCATGCAGGGCGGCAGTGAAGCCGTCGATTGCCTGCGCCGAAAGCCCCGTGGCGCCCTTCGACGTGAAACATGCCCAGAATCCATCCAACGCCCCCCGCGCGTCGCCGGACAATAGGAGCGACTCGGCGGACCAGTACGAAGCCTGCCCGGCCAGAGGGCTGAGAGGAAACTCGAGCGCCACCCGGTCGAAATCGGCGTGGGCATCGGCAAACCTCTGCTCGGCTCGCGCCCGTTCCCCTCTGGCGTACAAGGCCTGTGCCGCCAGCCGCCCTGCAGGGAACTCACGGGCGAGCCTTTCCAAAGCATCCCCGCTTTCCCGCGACTTTCCCAGTCGCGAGAGGGCCAGGGTCCGTTCATACATCGCCTGTTCGACGATCGAGAGCGCAGAATCCGCCTTCGGCGATGCAGAATCCGCCTTCGGCGATGCAGAATCCGCCTTCGGCGATGCATCGATCACCTCATCGTACAGTGCAACGGCAGCGGCGTCGTCCGACTGCAATGTCTCACAGACACCGGCGCGAAACAATGCTTCGAGCCTGCGCGGGTCCGACGGGTAGCCTTCCGCCACGGCGAGAAACGAGCCGTAGGCCTCAGCCGGCTTTCGAAGGCGCAGGAGCGCCCAGCCCCGCCAGTAGCAGGCATCGGCCCCCTGGGGAGAGGCTGCCGCGGCCAGCGCCGCGGCAGCGTATCCCAGGCGCAGAGCGGCATCCTCCAGTCGTCCCATGCGGTAGAGGGACCTCCCGATGTAGAGCGCAACCGTCCCCGCCGACACGACAGGCACGCGTGAAGACTGCAGTGCGCGAAATGCGGAGACCGCTTTGTCGAATTGTCCCATGTTGAAGAGGCTGATCGCGGCAGAGAGGCTCCCGCGCGCGACGTCAGACGCCTGGAAGAAGGGCAGCGCCCGCGGGTACTCGCCGCGGTGGGCATAGACATACCCGATGGCGTAGGCGCTGCGGCCGGTCCAGGCCGAACCGGGATGTTCCTTCATGATGCTCTGAAAATCGTCGAGCGCCGATGCCCAGCGCCCCAGCGCAAGCAAGCTCCTCCCGCGGTGGTAGATGTACTCGGGCAGGGACGGAGAACCCGGGAAACCGCGGGCAAGGGAGTCCCAGAGCGCCCGCGTCGCCTCATGGTCGCCCTGCTTCTCGAGCAGGGTCCCCAGGAGGCGCCCTGCCTCCTCCGCGCGCGCGCTGCCGGGGAAGGACTTCAGGAAGGACTGCAGGGCCTCGATCGCCTCCTCCACCTTCCCCTCCCCGGCCAGCAGGACCGCGCGCTGGAAGCCCGCCTTCTCGGCAATGTCCGCTGAACCACCGGAAGCCGCGCGCGCGTATGAGTCCGCTGCTTCCAGCTTCCGGCCCAGCGACACCTGCGAGAGGGCCAGGGAGTACCAGGCGGCCTGCCTCTCCGGACCATCCGAAAGGATGCTCGCCGCGCGGGCGTACTCCGCCGCGGCCTCCGCGGGCTTTTTCTCCTCGAAGAGGATGTCTCCCCGAAGGCGAAGGGCGCTCCCACGGTACATCCCTCCGGGAAAGCGGCTGAGGAAATCATCAAGCTGCCGCAGGGCGGACAGCCGCCTCTGGCGCCACGCGACGTCGGCAAGACGAAATGTCGCTGCTTCAATGTAGGGAGAGTCGGGATAGAGCGAGAGGACCGTCCGGTAGCGCTTCTCCGCTCCGGCGAGATCGCCGAGAGAAAGCTCGCATTCACCGGCAAAGAAGACTGAATCCCGCACAAAGGGAGAGCTCGTATTGTCGAGGAGCACCCGTCCGTACAGGTCCCGTGCCGTGGCATACCTTCCCGCGCGGAGCTCGGTGCCAGCCAGGCGGTAGGTCGCCTCAGCTTTATACGCGCCGACCGATGGATCGAGGAGGAGCTCCCTGTATCCTGCCGCCGCTTCAGATTCCCTGCCGAGGCCTTCCAGCGCGACCGACCTGTAGAGAAGGGTGCTCAGCCGAAAGGCGTTCGACCCGCCCTGGCTTTGCAGAAACGCGGTGAGGCTGTCGAAAGCCGTCTGGTAGTTGCCCAGCTTGAGGCTCGCGGCCCCGATCCAGTAGGAGGCACGCGGGATGAGGCTGGATTTCGGATGCCGGATGCCGAGGAGGGAGAACGCAGAGAGGGATTCGGACCACTGCCCCGCATAGTACAGGGAAACGCCGAGCAGGTAGCCTGCCTCCTCGGCCACGGGCGATTCCGGAAACTCGTCCTGGACGCGCTGGAAGCTGGAGATGGCCAGCGGGTACTGGCCGTCCCCGAAGGCCTTCTTTCCGACCGCCAGCAGGTCCTCTGCGGGCGCGCCGAAGGACGGCACGGCAAGGGCCGCCGCGAGGACGACGATGACCAGGATGAAAGCCGGCCCGCCGCGGCGGAGGCGCGGGTTTGCGCCACGCCGGAGGCGTGGAATCGCTGCGCCGGGCCGCAGCGACAAATCCGCCTTCGGCGGCGCGCTCACGTGGTGACTTTCTCCACCTCTTTCTCCCCCGTCAGGAGACCGGCGGGCTGCGCGGGGCCCTTCAGCGCCTTGCGCGACTCCTGCTTGCGGAAGCTGATCTTCTCGCCGCGAAGCTCGATATCGATCGCGTCCCCCGCGGTGAACCGGCCCTTGAGGATCTCCATGGAGAGCGGGTCCTCGACTTCTTTCTGCAGAAGCCTCCGCAGAGGGCGGGCGCCGAACTTCTCGTCGAAGCCCTTGTCGATGAGGTACTCGCGCGTCTTCTTTTTCACGGAGATCGTGATCTTCTGGTCCACCAGCCGATCGGAGATTTCCTTTACCATCAGGTCGAATATCTGCGCGAGGTGGGTCTTGTCGAGGTTGTGGAACACCACGATCTCGTCGATGCGGTTGATGAACTCGGGGTTGAATGCCCGCTTCACCTCCCCCATGACGAAGTTGCGGATGTCCTTGAAGTTCATTCCCCCTTCCTCGGACTGGAAGCCCAGCGAGCTGTCCTTGTTGATCTCGCGCGCTCCGAGGTTGGAGGTCATGATGAGCACCGAGTTGCGGAAGGAGACGGCGTGGCCGAGGTTGTCGGAGAGCTGTCCCTCCTCCAGAACTTGTAGAAGGATGTTGAACACGTCGGGGTGGGCCTTCTCGATCTCGTCGAGCAGGATCACACTGAAGGGCCTCCGTCTCACCTTTTCCGTGAGCAGGCCGCCCTCTTCGTATCCCACGTACCCGGGAGGCGCCCCGACCAGCCGCGAGACATTGTGCTTCTCCATGAAATCGGACATGTCGATGCGCACCAGCGCATCGGCATCCCCGAAGAGGAACTCTGCAAGGGTCTTCGCCACGAGCGTCTTCCCCACTCCCGTGGGACCGAGGAACACGAAGGAACCCAGGGGCCTTCTCGCGGAAGAGAGGCCGGTGCGCGAGCGCCGGATGGCCGAGGCGATGACGGAGATGGCCTCTTCCTGGCCGATGACCTTCTTGTGCAGCTCGTCCTCGATGCGCAGGAGCTTCTGTGATTCGCTCTGCACAATGCGCGCGAGGGGGATGCCGGTCATGTCGGAGATGACCTGCTGGATGTCCTCCACGTCGACCACGTTCTCTTCGACGGTGATCGTGCTCTCCCAGCTCTTCTTGATCTCGTCCACCTTCCCCTTGAGCTGCCGGACCATGTCGCGCACGGCCGCGGCCTTCTCGTAGTTCTGGGTATTCACGAGGCTCGTCTTCTCCAGGGTGAGCCGGTCGATTTCTTTTTCGAGGTCAGCCAGCTCCCGCGGCCTGATGGAATTCTTGATCCGGCGGCGCGAGCCGGACTCGTCGATGAGGTCGATGGCCTTGTCGGGAAGATAGCGCTCCGTGATGTAGCGCCGCGACAGGGTCGCCGCAGCTTCCACCGCGGCCGGCGTGTACACCACGCGGTGATGCTCCTCGTAATTCTTCTTGATGCCCTTGAGGATCTCCACGGTCTCCTCCACGGAGGGCTCGCTCACGTAGATGGGCTGGAACCTGCGCTCCAGCGCCGCATCCTTCTCGATGTGCTTCTTGTACTCGTTGAGGGTCGTGGCGCCGATGCACTGGAGCTCCCCGCGGGAGAGCGCGGGCTTCAGCATGTTGGACGCATCGATCGCGCCCTCGGCGCCGCCTGCTCCGATGATCGTGTGAAGCTCGTCGATGAAGAGCACCACGTTCCCTGCTGAAAGGATCTCCTTCATCACGCGCTTCAGGCGCTCCTCGAACTCGCCCCGGTACTTGGTGCCGGCCACGAGGGACGCCAGGTCGAGGGTCAGCACGCGCCTGCCGACCAGGACCTCGGGGACGGTGCCGTCCACGATCTTCTGGGCGAGGCCCTCGACGATTGCCGTCTTGCCGACTCCGGGCTCGCCGATGAGCACGGGATTGTTCTTCGTTCGCCGCGCGAGGATCTGGATGACCCGCTGGATTTCCTTTTCCCGACCGATCACCGGGTCCAGCTTGCCGTCGCGTGCAAACACGGTGAGGTCCCTGCCGAACTCGTCAAGCGTCGGCGTCGGCTTCTTCGTCGGGGTCTGGGTTTTCTTCTTGCCCGCCTGGGCCGGCGCGCCCTTGTAATCCCCGGTGCCGCTGATCTGCAGGATCGCCTCCCGGAGGCCGTTCGGGGTGATGTTGTACCGGGCCAGGTAGCGGGCCACGATGCTGCCCTGTTCCTTCACGGCCGCCAGCAGGAGGTGCTCCGTGCCGATGTACTCGTGGCCCATGTTCCGGGCTTCTTCAGCGGAATCTTCCAGGATTTTCTGCCCTCGCTTGGATGGCGGGACGTCGCCGAGGATGAGGCCCCCCTTGCCCTTGGGCAGACTTTTTTCGATCTCCGCCTGCATCTCGGAGACGTCCACCTTGATGCGCAGCAGCGCCTTGACGGCAACACCTTCCCCGTCCTTCAGCAGGGCGAGTATGATGTGCTCGGGCAGGAGCTGGTCGGAGTGGAAGCGCTTCGCTTCCTCCTGCGCAAGTATGGTGAGCACCTTCTGTGCCCTCTGCGTGAGACCCTTGAACATTGTGTCAGCCTCCCCTCGGTTGCGTGAGCGCGTCCCGAATGATCTTCGCCCGGGTGTAGTCGATGAGCTTCCCGTCCGCCGCATCAGCGTGCGACTGCAGCACGCGCTGGATGTGCGACTTCTGGGACAGGAAGAGGAGCGCGGTGATCGTGGATGCGTCCACCGACGCCACGAGGCCGAGCGACACCCCGAGCCGCAGGGCTGACAGGGCTTCGATGGCCTCCCGGTGCGTGAGGTAACGGCACCAGGTGAGCAGTCCCCATGCGCGGTACACCCTGTCTTCGAGGTCCACGCGCCTCTTCTCCATCAACTCCTCCCGCGTGCGGTTCTCGTACCCCGCGAGCTGAACGGCGATCCTCCCCAGGTTGCCGATGATCTCCTTTTCGGCCAGGCCGATCGTGATCTCGTTGGCGATGATGTACATGTCACCGAGGGACTCCATGCTCTCGCTGAAGAAACCCCGGATCGACAGCCCCAGCTGCGCGGATGCCTTCACTGCCCTCTTGATGAGCCCGCTCATGGCGAGGGCCGGAAGGTGCAGCATCATGGAGGCCTTCAGGCCCGTGCCGAGGTTCGTGATGGCGGTGTTCAGGTATCCCCACTCGGTGGACACCGCGTACTGCAGGGACCCTTCGAGCTGCTCGTCCAGCGCTTCGAGCCTCGCCAGAAGCGCTTCCAGGCATGCGCCTGGCTTCATCCCCACAAGTCTCAGGTGATCCTCGTCACCGATCAGGGCCGCGACCGACTCGTCGCTGCTCAACGCCATGGCCCGGTGCTTTTCCACCGAGTAGCCCTGCGAGACGAGATTTCTCTCGAAGAGGATCCTCCTCTCCAATGAGGAGAGCAGGTCCAGATCAAGTATCGCGAATTCTTCCGGTTTGGGCAATCGGCGGAAGGCGTTCAGTATCCGGTCGCGGCATTCGCTCTCCTGGTCGGCTGGACACCTGCCGGGATACGGGTAGGCGGAGAGGTTGCGCGCGAGCCTCACCCTGCTGGAAATCACCACGGCGCCGGCTCCTTCGGATGAATCCGCCGACTTGTTCCCCTGCGTGGATTCCCTCATCCACCCCTTCATGTCGGCGAGTCCGGTGAACTCAAACATCCGATCCAAGCTCCCGCAGACGGTCCCTCAGCTGTGCCGCCAGCTCGTACTCCTCCCGCTCCACCGCTTCCCGCAGCTCGTCGCGCAGGCCTTCGCCTTTCGCTCCCGTGCTCTGTTCAATGACCAACGTACGGGGCAATTTGCCCGTGTGACGGGGCCGAGCCGCCATCTGGGAAACGATTGCCCGCACGTCCTTCTCGAAGGCGCGGAAACACTCGGGGCATCCCAGCTTGCCCTGCTTGCGAAACTCGGACGCCTTGAGGCCGCATCTCGGGCAGGCGTCCTTGACCTCGACTGCCCCTGTCACGTCCTTTCCCTCCAGGAGCCCCGAAAGAAGGTTCGCGATGGGCAGCTCGGAGTCTTCTTCGCGGATCAGGCCCTTCTCCTGCGCGCATTCTTCGCAGATGTGCAGCTCATGCACGAGGTCTTTTTGTATCTGTCTGATATGAATTACCGCGTCTTTGAGACCGCATATCTCGCATTTCATGGCCACGTCCAATTATACATAATCCGTGCTTTGAAATCTACGGCGATACTTATCTCGCGGGGGTCGGGAGATTCCGCGGACTGAAAAGTTACACTTTTCTGAGGATGTCGAGCGGACGCGTCCGGGCGGCCCGGGCAGCAGGGAGGTACGCGGCGAGAGCAGAGAGGAAGAGCGCCGCCACGCCCGCCGCGATGACCTCGTTCGCCATGATCCTCACGGGGATGGATTTCAGGTAGTAGGCGCTGTTGAAGAGCGTGAAAGCTCCGAACGGGTGCGCAGATGGCGCGAACGTCGACTGGATGATCGAGGCGAGGTCCAGGACCCTGTTGATCGTCCATTCGAGACCCACGATCACCTCGTTGATGTTCACGGCGACGAGCAGCCCGGCGGCGATCCCCGCCACGGTTCCCGCGAGCCCCGTCGCAAAACCTGCCAGCAGGAAGGACAGGGACAGCGCCCGCGGGCCCGCGCCGACGCTCTTGAGGATTCCCAGGTCATGCCGCCGCTCAAAGAGAATCATGAGAACTGAGGAGGAGACGTTCACGCAGGCAACGACGACGACAAGGGCCATGATGAACAGGAGCAGCGCCTTTGTCGTCCGGAAGCTCGACAGCCGCGCGTATTCGATTTCCCGCCAGGCCGCCACCCGCGCATCCCCGCCCGCGGTGACGGCGATTCGCCGAGCCACGGCGGTGAGACTGCCGAAGGGATCGCGAACCTTCACGCCGATCATCGCCCGGGCAGCACGTGGCGAAAGGATCCGGTCTGCCAGCGCCAGGGGCGCATAGGCGAGCGCGGCGTCCAGCTCCTGGTAGCCGGTGTCGTAGATTCCCGACACCCGCACGGGCGTGAGGCGCGGCGGTCCCGAGAGATTCTCCCCCCATGTCGTCAAAACGTTGACAGTGTCTCCCGATGACACGCCGAGTGAAGCCGCCATGGCCGAGCTCACCAGCAGGGAGTCCGGCCGGTCCAGCCCCGCGTCACCCTCGCGGATCACCACGAACGAGCGGAAGCCCTTGTCCAGCTCGAAAAGTCCCGGCGGAACGAACCGGATGCTCACGCCGGACGCGCCCCGCGCCGAGACGATCATCGCCGTCCCAAGCCTCTCCGGCACTGCCGCCACGACATCGGGCACGGCCGCGATCGCCGCCGCGAGCGCGGCGAGCCGCGGGCCGGGAATGTCCGGGGCGAGAGCAACCTGGAGATGGTAGGTGCCCACCTCGAGGAGCCGCGCCGTGATCCCCTCGATCATTCCCGTGGACACCTCCATCACGACGATGAGCGGCACAAGGCTCACCGCGATCCCGAGCACCGCGCCGCGGAGGTATCGCGCCGTGCCGGCCTTTCCGCGGAGCATGCGCCGGCTGAGAAAGAACACGAATCGCGCCTTCATCGTCCGGCGATCCTCACCGTGGAATTGCCGCTCACGACCGCGCCAGCGTCCCGGCCGCGAGGAGGAACCGAATGTCCGCCTTTCCCGAGAGGGCCGTGTCATGCGTCACGAGGATCATCGTCCTGTGGTGCCTCTTCACGAGCCCGAAAAGCATCTCCTCGACCCCGTGCGCGTTGCGCTCGTCCAGGTTCCCCGTGGGCTCGTCGGCGAGCAGGAGCGGCGGCTCGTTGATGAGGGCCCGGGCGACTGCCACCCTCTGGCGCTCGCCGCCGGAGAGCTCGAGAGGCCATGCGTCCATCCTTCCCTCCAGTCCGACCTCGGAGAGGAGCTGCCGGGCACGCTCCCTCAGAACCCGGGTGGATTCTCCACCCATCATTCCGGGGATGACGACATTCTCAAGCGCCGTGAAATCCTTCAACAAGTAATGGAATTGGAAGATGAAGCCCACGTCCCTGTTGCGATACTCGCTGAGCTCGGCCTCCTCCAGGCCGCCGACATCCACGCCCTTCACGGTCACCGTGCCGCCTGTCGGCCTGTCCAGGCCCCCGATCAGCCCCAGAAGCGTGCTCTTGCCGCAGCCGCTCTCGCCCGTGATCGCCACCGTTTCCCCCCCGTGGACGACGAGGTTCACGTCGCGGAGGACTTCCAGGGTCTCCGCACCCGTGACGAAGCGCCGGGATAATGAGGTGGCCACGACGAGCTCTGCGTCATTCATAGCGGAGGACCTCCGACGGACGGAACAGGGACACGGCGCGTGAGGCCGCCCACGCGGCGCCCGCACAGGAAGCCACGGCGAAAAAGGAGACCAGGAATGCCTCACGGAGGAACACGTGTGAGGGCACTTTCGTCAGATAGAAGAAGGTGGGTGAAAAAATCGAAAACTCTCCCGCGCTTCCCCCCGGAGCAAAGGAGAGCGCCAGGGTGCGCGCGATCATCATGGCTGCGTTGACGACGTGCTCCACTGCCGAGAACACCTCGTTCACGTTCACCGACAGGCCAAGGCCCGCCAGGAGACCGGTTCCTCCCCCCGCCACGCCAATGAACAGGCCCTGGAGGATGAAGGTCGACCGGATGCGTCGCGGGGGCACGCCGACCGCCTTGAGCACCGCGATCTCCTCCATCCGTTCGTGAACGCTCCGACGGAGCGAATGGAAGACATTGAAACCGACGACGAGGAAGATGAGCCCCACGAGGATCATCATCATCAGCTTTTCGACGAACAGCGCGTCGAAAAAGGATCTGTTGTATGACCGCCAGCTCTCCACCGTGAATCCCGTCCCCTGCAGGAGCGCCGATGCAAGCCGGAGAGGCCGGGCGTCGTCGAACCTGTTGGCGATCTTGATGCCCCAGGTCCGCGGGATGCTGGCACCGCCGCCGTAGAGCGCATCTGCCGTGTCCAGGGAGATGAAGACCAGACCTGAGTCGAAGTCGTAGTAGCCCGTGCGGAACGTGCCGGTGACCACGAACGAATCCCGCCGAGGCATGGGCCTGCCGCCGGCCCCCGTCGCGTACGAGCTCAGCGAGAGCACATCCCCGATCCTCGCGCCAAGGGCGGCCGCCAGCTCGGAGCCCAGAACGATCCCCTTCGGCCGCCCGACGTCGAATGTGCCCTCGACGGGTGCCAGCATCCGTGCCTGGACCGGGTCCCGGTCGAACAGGTCGGGAGGCACCGCCCGCACGGAGCAGACTCGCGGACGCTGGAATGAACCTTCGATAAGGGCCTGGCGCTGGATGAAGGGGACGAGGGCCGTCACGCCGCGCAGGCCGCGCAGCCGCTCGATCACCGGCTCATCGAGGTCCCGGATCTTGTCCGATACCGAGGGCGATCTTCCGGGCTGAGCCTGCAGGTGATATGAGCTGATCTCCACGATGCTCTCGATGAACCCCAATTGGAAGCCGTTCATCACGGCGAGGACGACGGTCAGCGTCATCACGCCCACGGCGATACCAAGGATGGAGAGCAGCGTGGAGGCGTTCCCCGTTCCGCGCCGCCGGGCGTGGAAATAGCGAAGGGCAAGGAGAAGCGGGAGTGAGCTCCTCATTGATAGTTTCTCTCGCGCTGGAGACTGCCGTCCGAGTATACATCCTCGCGCAGCCGGGTATCCCCGTCGTAGAAAACCTTGAGAAACAGCTCTCCTTCCCTGTACAGTTCCTCGGTACGGAGCTTCCCTTCCCCGTGGATCGTGATCTTCACACGGACTCCGCGGAGGAAGTACTCCTCACGCGAGAGATCTCCCGATGCGGAATAGGAGTATTTCCACGCCTCGAGTCCCTCCGGGCCCCTTCGCGTCTTCGAGATCACATTCCCCTTCTCGTCGTGCCCATATGCGACGATCTCCCGTGTCGCGCCCTTCACACTCGATGTCTCCTGCGAGAGCCTTCCTGCCTCGTCGTAACGACGCTCGATCCGGCCGTTCTCTGCCGGCAGCCTCTCCACGGAGGACACGAGGGTGCGGGTGCCCGGGTCATATGCGAAATCCTCAATTGAAACCGGCACTCCGTCGGCGCGCCGTTCACGATTGATCAGCTTCCCGTCCGTGTCGTACCGTTCGATGAAGAGTGACCCTTCCATCGAAGATCTCTGCTCCGACAACCCCGAATTGCCCCTGATGGAAGAGGAGACCGTCGTTTCGCCGGGCGGCGCCGTCCGCCGCACCTCGCGGAGGCCGCCGTTGGCCGCATAGAGATACACCTCCGCCGAAACCTGGCGGCCGTCCACCCCGGCGAGCACCCGAGTGAGCGACAGCCTGCCGTTCGCGTACGTGAAGAGTGTCTTCTTCGACAGGGCGCCCGCCGTGTATTCCTCCTCCTGCAGGAGTGACCCCGAAGCATCGTACACGCTGCGCGCGGCGAGCACGCCGCCGGCGATCTCCTTCTCCACACGTACCGTAAGCTCCTTGTTCCAGGTGGTCTCCCAGCGCCGCACTTCCTTTCCATTGTCGTAGAGCCGCCGCTCCTCGTCGAGACCGTTGCGCCGGACCCGGAGAATCCATCGGGAATCGTCCTTCTGGTAGGGGGCGATCCTGGCAAGGAGCATGCCGAAGTCGTTGGACCGGTAAAGGAGATCTTCGCCGAACGCGTGCAGGGCGGCGAGCAGCAGGACGATCGGGAGCAGCGCCCGCGTCATGACGTGCCGAAGAGCGAGTCCAGGTACTCGTC
>JBEKXR010000011.1:0-18971 GCA_049511935.1 Spirochaetia bacterium
CCACGCGTGCGTGGCGTTTGTCGTTTCCTGCCCGCACGGGGACCGATTGGTTCCACTCTCATTATCGGTCGTGGCCCATCTTCCTTGACGAAAGAAGCCGCGTCGTGGGTTGTCATTCGCAGTGCTTTTCTGTATTCTCCATCGCGGTCACCTACGGCACGGGGTACCGTGCCTGAGGTGACATTTTCCCACGCCAAGATAGCTCAGCTGGTAGAGCAGCGCATTCGTAATGCGCAGGTCCTGGGTTCGAGTCCCAGTCTTGGCTGTAGCCAGGGATGCGGAGCACGGCGAAGGCGTGCGGAGGGCGGCAGCCCGGTCGCTCCTGGCGACATTCGGGCTGCGAAGCAGACGGCGAGAGCCTGGCTCTAAAATTCTTCTCGACATACCCGTTTTTTCTGTGATAATGTGCCCGCATGCGCAAGGTCCTCAGCATGCGGGGAATGATCCCTGTCGTGATGTGCTTCCAGGTCGTCCCGCTCCTGATCTTCCCGTCGTCTTCCTATTCGGTGAAAACGCAGGAGTGGTGGCTCCCCGTGCTGCTCACCTTTCTTGTCGTCATCGCCCTCGTCCAGCTTCTGATTCGCAAGACCCACGCAGTCTGGCCTTGGTACCTGGTGTCATTCGCGCAGGGCGTCAACATCATCAGCAGGATCATGATGCTTCTGCCCCATGCCACCGTGAACAATGAGGGCACCCAGGTGTTCAACTCGGCGTATTTCATAATCGCCGTGGTCGCGATGCTCCTCTCGGCCTTCGAGATCTGGTACAACGAGCTGCCGGAGGTGCGCCGGAAACTCCTTTCAGCCTGATCTTCCGCGCCCGTACCCGGGTGCGTATTGACATATTATGCATCTATTGTATAGTTATATGGTTTTCCGTGAATAGTGTTTTTCTTGAACGCTCTCAGAACAACTTTATCAAGGAGGTTTGAATGAAGCGTTTTCTGTCTCTCACTGCCATTGTTCTGGTCCTCATGGTGGCCATCATCGGCTGCCAGCAGGCACCCAAGGTCCTGAAGGTCGCGGTCCTCGCGCCCCTCTCGGGGCCAGTTCCCACCTTCGGCGTGTCGACGCGCGACGGCGCGCTCCTCGCCATCAACGAGTGGAACGCAAAGGGCGGGGTCCTCGGTATGAAGATCACCCCGATCGTCGAGGACAGCCAGTGCACGCCTGACCCCGCGGTCAACGCGGCCAACAAGGTGATCAACCAGGACAAGGTGCACTACATCATCGGCGAGGTCTGCTCCAAGGCATCGATCCCCATCTCGGAGATCGCCAACGCAGCGAAGGTGATCCAGGTGAGCCCGACCTCCACCAACACCGCGGTGACGGTGGACAAGAGCGGCGCCACGAAGGCCTACATCTTCAGGGCGTGCTTCATCGACCCCTTCCAGGGCAAGGTGGGCGCCACATTCGCAACCAGCAACCTGAAGGCGAAGAAGGCATTCATCATGTTCGACCAGTCCAACGACTACGTGAAGGGCCTGGCCGAGGCGTTCGAAGCCACCTTCACCCAGCTCGGCGGGACAATCGTCGGCAAGGAAAGCTACGACGGAGCGAAGGACACGGACTTCTCCGCCATCCTGACGAAGGTGAAGGGCGCCAAGCCTGACCTCGTGTATCTTCCGGACTACTACAACGTGGTCAACCTCGCCACCAAGCAGGCCAAGGCGAAGGGCATCACGGCCCCGTTCATGGGCGGCGATGGATGGGATTCTTCAGACCTCGACGTCAAGGCCGCCGATGGCGGGTACTACACCAACCACTATGATGCCTCCGACCCGCGCCCCGAGGTGCAGGACTTCCTGAAGGCGTACGGCGCGGCATACAAGGATGACAAGAACAACGCGAAGGTTCCGGATGCCCTCGCGGCTCTTGCGTACGACGCGACCAACCTGCTCCTCACCGGGATCAAGAACGCGGGCGGGGACAACTCCGACAAGGTGAAAGCCGCCCTCGAGGGCATTTCCTTCAATGCGGTGTCCGGCAAGATCACCTATGATGCGCAGCACAACCCCATCAAGGGCGCTGTCATTATTCACGTCAAGGCCGGACAGAAGGTCTTCGATTCCTTTGTTGCGCCCTAACCATTCCAGCAAGATTTGATGACGGGAGGGCAGCCAGCCGGCTGCCCTCTCTCTTTGATCGAATCGCACGAGCGGAGAACACATGCCCGAGAAAAGCAGCCTCCCTGCAGCCATGAGCGGGACGTCCCGCCGGCGACGCCCCCCCTTGGCGTGGGTGGGCAACGGGTTCCTCATCATTGTGGCTGCCCTGGCCGCTTATGTCCTGGTCAGCAACCTGGCGAGGAACCCCGTCGAGTTCCTGCAGAACGTCCTGGACGGGCTGAAGCTCGGGTGCGTCTACGCCCTGATTGCCCTTGGCTACACGATGGTCTACGGCATCGTGAAGCTGATCAACTTCGCGCACGGCGACGTGTTCATGGTGGGCGCGTTCACGAGCTTCTACGCGGTGAGCCAGTTCAACCTTCACCAGTGGCCGCAGATGCTCTTCCCGGCAATTCCGGCGGGGTTTTCGCTCGTCGTCGGCTCGCTCACGGTGATCCTCCTCTCCATGGTGGTCTGCACGCTGCTCGCCGTCACGATCGAAAGGGTGGCCTACAAGCCGCTGCGAGACGCGCCGAGGATCGCGGCGCTCATCACGGCCATCGGCGTGTCCTTCTTCCTCGAGTTCTTCGGCGCGCTGCAGTTCGTGTATTCTCCCCGATTCATTCCCTACAAGAGCCCGTTCGACACCACCGCGTGGTACATCCAGAACGGGATTCATCCGATCGTGTCAGGGCAGAGCAGCCCCGACAACACGATCAGTTTCTCCAATATTTTCCTCATTATCCTGGTGGCCTCGGTCATCGTGCAGCTGTTCCTGCAGTTCCTCGTCCGCCGCACAAAGATCGGCGTGGCGATGCGCGCAGCCTCCTTCGACAAGCCGACCGCGCGGCTCATGGGGATCAACGTGGACCGCGTGATTTCCTTCACCTTCGCCACCGGGGCGGCATTCGCGGGGCTTGGCGGAGTGCTCTACGCCATTGCGTACGCTTCCATCTGGACACAGCTGGGCATCCTGCCCGGCCTCAAAGCCTTCGTCGCAGCGGTCCTCGGAGGCATCGGCAGCCTGCCCGGCGCGTTCGTCGGCGCCCTCATCATGGGACAGGCGGAGTCGCTCACGATGGCCTACATCTCCACGCCGATGCGTGACGCGGTCGCCTTCACGATCCTCATCATCGTGCTGCTGGTCAAGCCAACAGGCATATTCGGCGAGCCCGCTGGCGAGAAGGCGTAGGGAGCGGCCATGGAACTCGGGTACCTTTTCACCACGATCCTCAAGATGGCGCTCCTCGTCGCCTGGATCTACGGCCTCCTCTGGGGGCTGAACAGGAAAGCGATCTGGCAGAAGGCGCTCACCATCCTTCTTGCGTTCGGGGTCATCCAGGGTGCTTTCCTGCTGCAGTTCGGCGACTATGCGGTATTCTCCGCGTTCGACCAGGGCCTGCTCTACCAGGCCGTCACGATGTCAATGGTGGCCCTCGGGTTGAACCTCATCTACGGCTTCAACGGACAGTTCAGCCTCGCCCAGTGGGGATTCTACGGAATCGGCGCGTACTGCGCGGCGGACATTACCTACCGATGGACCAACGGAGACGGGTCCGGCCTGTTTGTCCTGGGCATCGGCGTGATTCTCGCTGCGCTTGCGCTGATCGGCGTCGGTCGGCTGCTGCGGCTGAGGCGGGGCATCCCCGTCCTTTCGGCATTCACTTTCTACCTCGTCGCGATCATCATCGCCGCTGTCGTTGCGGTGTTCGCGGGCAAGGCTCTTGCCGCGGCGGCGGCCCCCGGTTTCGGGGGACACGGGACGCCCGGCGCACTGGCCTCCCCCGCCGCGATACAGATCGTCTTTTTCCTCGCGGTCCTCATCGCGGGTGCGTTCGCGGCGGAGGTGAGCTTCCTCTTCGGTCTGCCGGTGCTCACACTGGGCAGCGACTACTTCGGTATCGCTACCCTGGGATTCGCCATCGTCGTGCAGACGATGATGGTCAATTCCGACACGATCCTGCCCTTCCCCGAGATGAAGGGCGGCCGCGGCATGATCGGCATTCCAAAGCTCACTTCGTGGATCGCGGCCTTCGCGTTCCTCCTCATGGTGGTAGTCATCGTGCGGAACTTCATCTGCTCGAGCACGGGCAGGGCCACGATGTCGGTGAGAGAAGATGAAACCGCGGCGAAGGCAATGGGCATCAACGTGGCCGGCTCCAAGCTGATGGCATTCGTGCTGGGAAGCTTCATTGCCGGCATCGGCGGCGGGGTGTATGCCCACTACATCGGGTTCCTCAGCCCCAGTACCTTCAGCTTCCTCGCGGGCTTCAACCCGCTCATCATCGTGGTCTTCGGCGGGCTGGGAAGCATGACTGGCTCAATTGCCGCCTCGTTCGTGTGGATCTTTTTCCTGGAGGGATTCCTCAGGGTCCTGCTGTCCCAGATGGGAACCGATGCCCCGACGTGGCGATTCGTCCTCTATCCCATCACTCTCCTCCTCCTCATGCTGATCCGGCCCCAGGGCCTGATGGGCTCGGTCGAGTGGGGTTTCCTGCGGCCGGACCGGATCATCCGAAGGCTCGCGAGTAAGGGCACCCCGACGGCAGGCGCGGCCGCCTCGCAGAAAGGGCAGGCCTGACATGGCGGACACCACGACGAACACGCAGGTGGTTCTGGATATTCGGGAGCTTACGAAGTTCTTCGGCGGCCTGTGCGCGGTGAAGAGCTTCAGCCTCGCCCTCCCCCAGGGTGCCCTCTGGGGCCTCATCGGCCCGAACGGCGCCGGCAAAACCACAGTGTTCAACCTGGTCACCGGCCTGCTCGCTCTCTCCTCGGGGGAGGTGCTCTTCGGCGACGAGCGCATCGACGGTCTGGAACCGCACGAGATCACGCGCCTGGGGATCGCGCGGACGTTTCAGAACATCCGCCTCTTCTCCAACCTTTCCGTGCTGGACAACGTGCGCATCGCCTACCATCCCCACGCCGGCTACGGGCTCTCGGACAGCCTCCTGCGCACCCGCAAATTCACCGTGAGGGAAAAAGAGCTCACCGAAAAGGCGCTGGAGTTCCTCTCGATCTTCAAGCTGGAAGGAATCGCGGAGGAGACCGCGCGGAACCTCCCTTACGGCGAACAGCGCCGCGTGGAGATCGCGCGCGCCCTCGCCTGCGAGCCCCAGCTGCTGCTCCTGGACGAACCGGCCGCCGGGATGAACCCGCGGGAGATCATCGAGCTGATGGAGCTCATCCACTTCATCCGTGACCGCTTCAAGCTCACCATCCTCCTCATCGAGCACCAGATGCGCGTGGTCATGAGCATCTGCGAGAGGATCACGGTGATGGATTTCGGCGAAGTGATCGCGCGGGGCACGCCGAAGGAGATCCAGGGCAACCAGACCGTCATCGAGGCGTACCTCGGCAAAGGAGTCGCAGACAGTGCTGCAGGTTGAGAACCTCAACGTCTATTACGGATCCATCCACGCGCTTCAGGGGATCTCGTTCAATGTGAACGAGGGAGAAATCGTCACGCTCATCGGGGCAAACGGAGCGGGCAAGTCCACGACCCTCCGCACGCTCTCAGGGCTTCTGCGCTCCCGCACAGGCTCGATCACCTTCAAGGGAATGGACATCTCATCGATGCCGGCCGAAAAGATCGTGGAGGCGGGGATCAGTCACGTGCCGGAAGGTCGCAAGATCTTCGCGCCGCTCTCCGTGAGGGAAAACCTCATGATGGGAGCATACTCGCGCAGCGACCAGGCAGAGATCCAGGAGACCCTCGATCGCGCCTACAAGAGCTTCCCGCGGCTCAAGGAGCGGGCGGCACAGTACGGCGGCACGCTGTCCGGCGGCGAACAGCAGATGCTCGCTACGGCGAGGGGCCTCATGAGCAAGCCGACTCTGATGCTGCTGGACGAGCCGTCGATGGGGCTCTCCCCCATTCTCGTTGAAGAGATTTTCCGAATCATCGTTGAAATCAACAAGCAGGGAACGAGCATCCTCCTGGTGGAACAGAACGCGCAGATGGCGCTGTCCGTCGCACACCGCGCATACGTGCTGGAGACCGGAAGGATCGTCCTCTCGGGAGTCGCGAAGGAGATCGCCGACAATCCCTCGGTGAAGACAGCGTACCTCGGAGTCTGAGCGCTGAGTTCAGCGTCGAAGCCCTGGCGAGGCCCTATTTCTCCTGGTGTTTGCGCCGCGAATTGACGAACCGTGCGAAGTCGTTGATGTTTTTCACCACGATTCGGTCCGGGTACAACTCGATGCGGCGCTGAGCGACAAAGTGATTGAGCACTTCCCGGCACTGCCCGGAGGGGATGCCGGCCCAGTGGGAGAGGTCATCCACGGTGTTCTTGAACTCGATGGTGTCCATCAAGGTGGTATCGGTCGACTGATTTTCGGCGAGCATCAGGAAGACATCGGCGACCTTCGCTTCCACGTCGTCCAGCGTGAGGATCATGAATGTGCGCTTCTGCGCGTAGATCCGCTGCACGAACCCCTTCAGGAGCTTCAGCGCGATCTGGGGATTGCCCAGCGTCAGGACCTCGAAGTTTTCCCGGCTGAACTCCAGGGCCTTCACGTCGTCCAGCGCAATGGTGGTGGCTGAGCGGGGCACATTTTCCAGGATGGACATCTCGCCAAAGTAGTCGCCCGGATTGAGGATGGCAATGTTCTTCTCGAGCTCCCCGATGATGCGCACGACCTGGACCCTGCCGGATTGGATGAGATAGAAGCTGTCGCCCGGCTCGTACTCACAGAAAATGATATCGCCCTTGCGAAATGTCTTGGAAAAGCGATTGAACATGGAGAGATCGGGACCGGCCGCGGGGCTCATACTTGCGCTCCCTCCAGGGAGCGCAAGGTCTTCTTCACCTTCCTCACCACGGGGTCATCCTCGGTGCCCATGCTGATGATCTTCTTGTAGAAGCCGCCTGCCTTCGCCTTGTCGCCCTTCTCTTCATACGAGCGGCCGACGAAGAACAGCGCGTCCTTCAGCTCGGGATGCTTGGGGAATTTCTGGGCGATTGCGGTGAAGCCCTTGATGCAGCTGTCGTACTGCTTCAGGTAGAACAGACATTTCGCCATCTCGAATTCCGCTTTCGCGGCATTTTCGGGATCAGGCCCGCCGTCCAGGATCTTCTTGAACGCCTTGAACGCCTCCAGGTACTTCTCCTGGCTCACGAGGCTCACCGCATTGTAATACTGCTGGGCCGCCTCCGAGGTCTCCGCGGTCGTCGGAGAGGGCGCGGCTGCCGCGTGCGGCGCCTCACTGGGCGCCGAGGCAGCCGGTCCGGGAGCCGCTAAGGCGGCCGCTCCGGAGCCGTAGCGTGAGAGATATTCCTCGGCCTGGACGATCTTGGACGTGACCTCGGTCGCGTATGAACCTGTGGGATAGTACACGAGGTATCTCTTGAATGCATACAACGCCTGGCCATAGCGCTTGTTCTTCAGGTAGTATTCGCCGATCTTGTAGAGCCCCGTCTCGGGGTTCACCTGCTCGTCGCTCACCATGAGGTTCTGGACCTGGCGGTGTATGCGGCGCAGCTGGTTGGAAAAGACGGTGAGCATCTTCGTGATGATGCGGGTGTTCTTGGATGCGACCTGCTCGAACTCGGGGACCGAGAAGACCATGACCGCGGAATCCTGGAGCACGATGGCGGTCTCTTCCCGCATGTATCGGCCGAGCGCCGATTTCACGCCGAAGAACTCTCCCATCTTGATCAGGTCCCGCACCTCCTGCCCCGTTTCGATGTCGACGGAGCTGAGGTTCACTTTCCCTGCGTTGAGCAGAAAAATGCGGTCGCTCTGGTCGCCCTTGAAGTAGATGATCGAGTTGGCCCTGTACTGAACAGCCTTGGGAGACACTTCCCGTCCGCTCCTGAGTGAACCCTAGGGGTCCAGTGGTATGAAGTCAAGGACCTTGCGGAATCCGACGGCCTTGCGGACCCTTTCCATCAGTCCCGCGGGGTCGCCCTTCACCAGCATCTGCCGCCCGCGGATGGCGATCTTCGTGTACGGGACACCACGGCCGGCGAAGAGCTCTTCGCGGGACGCGTCCCCGAAGATCGGGGAGCCGTCCTGCACGAGAAGCTCGATGTCCTCCGTCCGTGCCGCCACCAGGGACTCCCAAGGGTCGTCCTTCCGCTGGCGCACGACAAGGACATCGGCAAGCCTTCCTTCAGAAAGGGTGCCCGTTTCCTTCTGGATGCGAAATGCCTTTGCGGGATTCACCGTCACCATGTTTACGATGGTTTTCGCCGGCAGGTCGTCTCCGTACATCATGCGGTACACTTCCCGGTCGTAGCGCATCTCCTCCAGGATGTTGATGGAGCCCGTGGCAGTCGAGTCTGTTCCGATCGCGACGTTGATCCCCGAGTCCAGCATCTTCTTGATCTTGCACGTGACGTTGAACATGAAGATGTTGGAGTTCGCGCACCACGAGATGTGCGCCCCGGCCCTGCGGACCTTCTGGATGTCCTCGTCCGAGAACCCGATGCAGTGGATCATCACCGTGTGATCGTCCAGGCACCCGGCGGCTTCGAGCGTCTCGATACCGGCTTGCGTTTCGGGATCGAACCCTTCCTCGAGGTGCGTGATGAAGGGAAAGCCGTTCTTGACGGCGCGCGCGTGCTCGATCTCGAACCCGTCCCCCCATTTCAGGTCGAAGGAGGAGCAGGCGTGGGAGAGGGTGTAGTTGCGGATGAGCCGCATCGGCAGCCGGGGGATGAAGGGCTCGTTCCACTCGTGGGGAAAATGATCGTTGGCCGTCACGACACCCGAGAAGATGTTCTTGTACGCGCTGAGGAAATACCTCTCCTCCACGCTCGTCCGCGCGCGCTCCACCTTCACCACGTCGGAGTTCTTCAGATCACGGTCCCAGTACGACCAGTTGATGTAGAACTCGCCCGGTGGTGGGCCCACCTTCGGCAGGTAGTTGCCGTTGAAATGATCGTGGACATTGATCAACGCGGGAAACGCCGCGAACCCGTCTCCGAAGCGCAGGTCGAACTTGCTCTTCCCTCCAAGGCGGCCCAGCTTTTTCTGGTCAACCTGGATGCTGCTGCCGGGCGTCGCGGCGTCCGGCGTGACCACGGCGAGACCGCTCAACGAGTACGTGGTGAGCATGCATCTTCCTTCGTCAAAGCTCGGCTATTGTAGAATCCGCTATTCCTCATGTCAAGGTTACCGCGACACCGTTCGACGGGCATTCGCGCGGCCTCGGTCCTCCGTGGCATTCCCGACTCAGCTCTGGATGAACGTCTCGAGCTCGCTCGAGACACGCAGCTGCTTCAGCTTTACCAGGGCGCGCTCCTGGATCTGGCGCACCCGTTCCCGCGTGATTCCGAGGATCTTGCCTGTTTCCTCGAGGGTGAAGGGGCCTTCCCCGTCGAGCCCGAAGCGCAGCTTGATGATGCGCATCTCGCGCTCGTTCAGCCTGTCCAGTACCATTGCCAGTGTGTCCTGGAGGGCCAGCGCGAACGCCGATTCGAACGGCTTTTCCGAGACGTCGTCCCGGATGAGATCGGCCAGGCGCGTGGGGTTCTCCCCCGCCACCGGCGTGTCGAGCGAGGTCGGGTCCCAGGAGAGACTGATCAGCTCCTCGACACGCGACTTGGGAATCCGCAGGTATTCGGCGATTTCCGCGTTGCTCGGCTCCCGCCCGAGCTCCTGCGTGAGCTGCCGGGCGATCGAGAAGCATTTCTTGATGGTGTTGAGGAGATGGATGGGGATCTTGATGGCTTTGCCGTTCTCGGCGAGTGACTTGATGACGGCCTGCTTGATCCACCATGTGCCGTACGTGGAAAACCGGCAGCCCTTGCGATAGTCGAAACGCTCGACGGCCTCGATGAGGCCGATGTTCCCCTCGTCCACGAGGTCCAGAAGGGAGACGCCGCGGTGCTGGTACTTCTTGGCCACCGAGACGACGAGCCGCAGATTGCCAAGGATGAGGCGGTTCTTCTGCTGTGAGATCTCGTGCTCGAGCTCCGCCTTGCGGCGGAGGTAGGAACGGCGGGAGACCTTGAACTTCGCCGCCTTCGCCTCCAGGCCGGACAACTCTGCCCGCGCATTCTGGATCGCGCTGCCGATTTCCTGCTCGTCTGCACCCGTGAGCAGCGGATAGTGCGCGATCTGACGAATGTAGAGGGCGAGGAGATCCTTCTCCTCGGGCGCCTCCGTGGCGCGTGGCGCCTCCATGAGCGTCGCCACCGTACTCGGTGGCATTCGGGCGGCCACCGCAGCTGGTGCCGTTCCAGAATCTGCGTCCTGGTTGCCCGCGGCGGCCACCGTACTCGGTGGCATTCGCCCGATCGTTTCCCGCGCGCCGCGAGCGGAGCGCGCCTCGGTGCCCGGGTCCGTGCGGTGCTTTACACCCGCTCCCGGGCGAGAGGAGCCTCCTGCCCTTTCAAGGTGCCTTCCCATATACACCCTTTCATGACGAGCTCTTCGCGGAGAAGTACTTCTCCGGATCCACGGCACGTCCATTGCCGTCGCTGATGCTGAAGTAGAGCTTCGCCCCCCCTCCCTGGGGACTCTCGCCTAGCTTCGCAATGTCCGTCCCTGGGCTCACGCGGTCACCCACGTTCACCAGGAGCTCAGCGTTCCCTCCGTACGTGAAGAGGGTCCCGTCCACGGACTTGATGATCACCACCTTGCCGCGAGTCCAGTAGGTCGCGGCCCATTTCACCTCACCGGCGGTTGCCGATCTCACGAGGTCGCCCGGCGCGCCGTAGAACACGAGGCCGGGGATCTTGCCATTGTCCGGCTCGTGCTTGCCAGTGTGAGGCCAGACGACGACGGTACCCGCACGAGGAGCGACGGCGTCAGTGGCCGTCGGAAGGTCCGTGCGCGGTGGCTGCTGCACCGAGTCGGACGCGGGGGGGGCCCCAGCTCCCGGCTCCAGTGGTATGAAGATGCGTTCCCCCACCTTCAGCCGTGCGTTCTGAGCGAGCTTGTTCAGCTCGAGCAGCTTCGCGATGGGTATACCGAACACCCGGGCGATGCCGTAGAGGGTGTCGCCCTTCTTCACGGTATAGGCTGCGGGGACCCTGAGCACCGTACCCACCTTTACTCTCCCGGCATCCGCAATGCCGTTGAACGCGCTCAGCACGTCCACAGGGACCTGCGCGCGGCGAGCAACGGCGAAGAGGGTTTCACCTTCCTTGACGGTATACTGGCTGTCGGCCCCGGGCAGGAGGGTTACGCCGAGAACAAGCAGGAAGAGACACGACAGCTGTACAACACGGCTCGGCATTGAGAAAATCCTCAGTCCATGATCGGCTTTCACGTGTATTGTCTTGACTCGGCGGGCGGCAAAACGGTACGATTTTTTTCGAAAATCGGCGTGCCGTAGACGCCTGGGCGCCTCACGCCATACATGGCTGTGCCGGAGTGGTGGAACTGGCAGACACAGGGGACTTAAAATCCCCTGTCCCGCAAGGGACATACGGGTTCGACCCCCGTCTCCGGCAGTATACTATCAGGAGGGACTATGGCAGAGAAAATCGGGGAGTACCTGGTCGGCATCGGGGCGATGTCCGCGTCGCAGGTCACCGTCGTGATCAACCACCAGAAATCCGGCGATGAGAGGTTGTTTGGAGAGATCGCCATGGAGCTGGGCTACCTCGCCGACAACGAGCCGATCGACAAGTTCCTCGAGTACCAGGAAAAGCAGCTCGGGGACTGAGGCGTGCCTCTCAGGGAACCGCCGAGCCATCCCTCGCCTTCAACAATTCCGAGAGGATCTCGTCGTGATCCAGGACATTCGAACCCGTGCACGCCTGCGCGAACAGCTTCCTGCCTTCCTCCGAGAAAAAAGTGCGGGGCACTTCCTCCGGACCCGTCTTCAGGACCACGAGCCGTCGCGCGAGCGACGCAAGCCTGAGGTTGCCGATGTTCCCCTGGCCGACCGGGAATGAACACAGAATCGTCAGATCCGCCTGCTCGACGAAATGGGCCGCCTCCCGGATCTGCTCGTCAGTGATTCGTGAGAATGCGCGGACCGTCATGCACCCGATGCCCAGACTCCTCCACAGTTTCTCGTCTGAATCGTATTCATGGGCAATCCCGCCGGTGAGCGAACAGCCGAGCCGATACAGCTCCCTCGTGAGGTTCACCGCGCTCCCTGCCCCGCCGATGAGATGAACCCGTGTGCCGGTGGCGCCTCTGTCCCGCGGCACGACAGTCACCGTGAGACTGCCGGTCGCCAGGCTCGGTGAGACCATCGTCCGAATGCCGTAGACCTCGTCCAGTATTTCGGGTTTCAGCACCTGCTCGGGCCGTCCGTCGCAGGCGATGCGTCCCTTCTCCATGAGGACCAGGCGCGAGCAGTACTGCGCCGCCACGGAGAGATTGTGCAAGGAGGCGACCACCGCCCTGCCCTCCCGGGCAAGCTCCTGCGTCATCGAGAAAATCCTGTCCTGGTGAAGGATGTCCAGGCTCGAGCTGGGCTCATCGAGGAGGAGGCCGTCCGTATCCTGCACGAGCGCTTTGGCGAAGAGCACGAGCTGCCGCTCCCCGCCCGACAGGCCGCTGAAAGCGCGGTCATCCATCGCCGTGAGGCCGACGTAGGAAAGCATCCGCCGTGCCCGTTCCCGGTCATCGGTGCCTTCCTTCTGGAACCTGCCGAGGTGGGGATATCGGCCCATCAGGAGGATTTCCATCACGGTGAACGGAAAGACCTGGGACATGTCCTGGGTCATGAAGGAGACGAGTCGTGCGCGCCTGCGGCTCTCCATGCCGCCGATTTCCCGGCCGTCGAGCAGAACTTCTCCGGCGGTCGGCGTCAGCAGGCCTGCGAGAAGACGCAGCAGGGTGGTCTTGCCGGCCCCATTGGGACCGATGACACCGACGAGCTCTCCCCGCTCGACCGCGAGGTCGAGGCTGTCTACGATCGTGGTGTGCGCGACCGTCCACGTCAGCCCGCACGCCTGGAGGAAGGCGCCGCTCATCGCGCCCCCACAACGCTCCGCCTCTGGATGCGGACGATGAGGCTGAGAAGGTAGGGGCTCCCGAGGATCGCGGTGATGATCCCGACCCGGATCTCGAACGGCGGCAGAAGGGCTCGGCCGAGCAGATCGCAGAGAACGAGGAACAGGGCGCCTCCGAGGGCCGACGCCGGCAGGAGGGCCCGGTGATCCGGACCGACGAGGAACCGCAGGAGATGGGGAATCAGGAGACCGACGAAACCGATGGGCCCGCTCACGGCGATGGCGACCCCGGTGACCACGGCGGCGATGACCAGGAGCACGCGCTTCGTGGTTTCCACTCGCATGCCAAGGGAAAGCGCCTCCTCCTCCCCGAGTGTGAACAAGTTCAGTTCCCGCGCGAAGAAGGAGAGCACGATCATTCCGGGCACGAGTACCGGCGCAGAGTACAGGATATGCTGCCAGCTCCTCCCGTCCAACCCGCCCATGGTCCAGAAGATGAACTGGCTGACCTGATACTCTCGTGAAAAGAGCAGGAGCGCCGATGTGAGCCCGCTGAACAGGGAGGAGATGGCCATTCCGGCGATGACGATGTACAGGAGGGAGGTCGTGCCGCGCGACGAGGACAACATGTAGATGCAGGCGGCAGAGAGCATCGCCCCTGCGATGGTGAAGGCGGGGATCGCCAGGAGCGATCCGGAGGCGAAGCCGGCGGTGATCGCGACCACCGCACCAAGGCTGCCGCCGGCGGAGAGGCCAAGGATCTCGGGGCTGGCCATCGGGTTGCGGAACAGTCCCTGCATGACCACGCCGCACGTGGCCAGAGAGGACCCGACCAGCATCGCCGCCACGACCCTCGGAAATCGCAGCAGCAGGAGGATCGTGATGTCGCGTTCGTCCGGCAGGGGGAGCGAGCTGAGACCGAGCTTCACCACGAGGAACCGGATGAGAGATGCCGGAGGCACCGGGACAGCCCCGATCCCCACCCCCAGCAGTACCGCCGCGGCGAGCAGGAGGGAAAGCACGAGAAATGCGAGCGCATGTCTCTTGTTCACGGTGGCGTCATGGTGCGGCACGCGCCGTGTCATGTCAACGCGGGCTGCCGCCCGGTGAGTTGCGTGCTGCAGAAGGCAGAGCGCTTGCAATCGGACGATGAAAAGGGGTACATACAGACCAATGGACTGCACAAATCAGGCGCGAAACGACACGATGTGCACGTGCACGTACGAGGGATGCCCCCGACACGGCGTGTGCTGCCAGTGCATCGCCTACCATCGCGCGAGCGGCGAACTGCCCGGATGCCTTTTCACGCGCGAGGAAGAACGGACATATGACCGCAGCGTCTCGCTGTACGTGAGCCGTCGGCGGTAGCGGCGCGTGCTCGATCTTGTCATCCTCTCCCTCGGGCTCCTCATCCACATGTGGGCCCTCCCGTACTCATTCAAGAACCTGTTCATCGATTCTCTCGTCCGCGTCGTCCAGCTCGGGTATGGCATCACGATCCTCGCCGCGCTGCAACCGGCCATGCTCCTCCCGAACGGCCGGGGGCTCCTCACGGGCGCGGGCGTCGGCATCGCCTGCATGCTTTTCCACATTCTCTGGAACAGGGGCGCGCTCCTGGAGGCCGACAAGGTGGGGAAGCGCTTCGTTCTCTCGCAGGTCGTGCTCCTGTTCTTCCACGCCCCGTCCGAAGAGCTGTTCTACAGGGGAGTGTTTTTCACCGTGCTTGCCGCCATCTGGGGCCCCTTCACGGCGCTGGTGATCTCCACGGCGCTGTCCACGATGGTCGTGGTGGTCTCCTCCCGGCGCCGGGGTCTCTGGCTCGAATCGGCGTTCGTCGGCGCTCTGGGATGCCTTGGCTACTACTGGTCCCAGTGCATCTGGACCCCGCTGCTCATCCGTATCTTCAACGACGTGGGCTTTGTCACGCTCACCGAGCAGAGGAACATCTTCGATTCCTGACGGGCGGTTTCCGCTGTCCTAGTGCACGATCTCCCCTGCCGCGGCAGGCTCAGGCGGAGCGGTGAACAGCCATTGCGAGGCATCCTGGAGAAGCCGCGCGAGCACGACGACCTGGATGTTGGCGCCAGATTTTTCGATCGCCTTCTGGAACGAGGCCTGCGTGTGCTGGGCCTTCAACATGTCCCGCTTCGAAGACACCCGCGACTCCAACGCGGCGTCATTCCTGGCAAGCACGTCGAGGAGGTAGATCGTCAGGAGGAGAAGGACGGGATCCGAGACCCTGTCGACGAGCGCAGAGAGCTCCGTGCGCGCCGCATCGCTCTCCTTTGTCTGCAGGAGGCTGAATGCGTGGTTCCAGCTCACCCAGTCCCTGTCTGCCAGACGGGGACGCGAAAGCATGCCGCGAAACCACGCCTCGGCGTCTTTCGGCTCCCTTGAGAGCAGGTGGGGAATCCCGAAGGGCAGGCTGAACCTCGGAATGATCCCCGGCTTCCTCCCTGCGAGGTACGCTTCCAGCGCGAGGATTCCCTCGGTGTTCGACGTGACGAGGTACGTGTTCAGCAGCAGCCTCACGCGTGCGGCGGAGATCCACCCGCGTTTGAATATGCGGTCCTCCAGGAACCCGGCAACTTCTCCCCAGTCTTCCCGTTCCAGTCCGCTGAACAGCTTCCAGTTGAAGAGAAAATAGGAATCGACGACGCAGAGGGTCAGGACGAAGACCACGGCGATGGGCCAGTTGCGGGTCCAGAAGAGGCTGAACCAGTCGCCTCCCACCAGGAAGAGCGGCGTGAGGAAAATCACGAGGAACGCGATTCCCAGAACCGCGTTGAGAAGGAGAAATATCGCTTTCATTTTCATGGAATTCCCCTATAATAGAATTGACATAGTAGGGCAATCTGAACCTCCCGTCAAACGGGCAGAGCCGCCGAGCGGCCACGCCGCGGGGGGCTTCTCGGAAGGATTCGCAGGGATGAAAGGCATTCCGCTGTCGAGCCTGGTGCCGGGCACATACTTCGACGAGCCGGTGTACCTCGATACGAACTATATTCTCCTTACCCCCGACTCGCCGGTGACTCCCGAGCTCGTGAAGCGCCTGCAGAAATGGAGGTACGTGCAGGTGGCCACGGACGGCAAGGCCAAGGACGTGCCGGGCTCCCTTTCGAAGGCGAACACCGTGAGCATGGCGCCGCAGACCATCGACGAGGATATCCAGCAGAACGCGCAGGTGAAAGCCGCCCGGAAGTTCCACGCGGAGTTCACCGCCTTCACGGAGGGGCTCTTCGCAAAGTACACCCTCGAGGGACTCCTCAATCTCGGACAGGTCACCGAGTGGATCAAGAAGGCGATCCAGATCGTCCGCGAGAGCCGCGACTTCCTCCTGCGGTTTCTCGACGTGAGCGCCGATGGTGACCGCTACCTGATCACGCACGCGGTCAACTCGACCATTCTCGCGCTCGCGATCGGGGACTACCTGAAGGCCCCGCCCCACCGGCTCATCGAGCTGGGCCAGGCCTGCCTGCTGCACGAGATCGGCATGCTGAAGCTCCCCCCGGACCTGTGCCGCACCTCCAAGTTGCTGAGCCCCGACGAGCGAAAAGCGATGTCGACGCACACGGTGCTCGGCTACCGGATCCTCAAGGGGTTCTCCGCGCCGGAGAATGTCGCCCTCGCCGCCCTGGAACACCACGAGAGGATCGACGGATCCGGTTACCCCCGGGCCCTCAGCGCTCCGAAAATCACCGACTACGCGCTGATCCTCGGGGTCGTCTGCTCGTACGATGCCATGCTGTCCCGCCGGCCCTACCGGCCGGGCACGCTGGACGGGCACGCGACGATCAGGGAACTTGCACAGAAAAACCGCAAGCAGTACGACGAGAAGATCCTGAAAGCCCTCGTCTACACGCTGTCCGTGTACCCCGTCGGAACCGCGGTGCTGCTCGCGAACAACAGCAGGGGAATGGTCGTCAAGACCGATCCCACAAGGCCGCGATGCCCCGTCGTGCGGGTCGTGCTCGATCCCGACGGCAAGAAGCTCGTCGATCCCCCGAACGTCCAGGTGTCCGACGCGGAAGGCCTCACGATTACCGGCGTGCTCACCGCCGACGAGGCGCAGCAGGTGAAGGATCTTTCTTGAACGTCCGGGTGACCTACCCCGGCGGCGAAACGAAAGAGTTTCCTGCAGGGACTACCGCGGGAGAAGCCGCCGCAGAAGCCGCGTTCCCCCGCACCTCGCTGCCTCTTGTCGCCGTCCTTGTCAACAATGAGGTGGTGCATCTCCCGCATGGGCTTGCCGTGAACTGCACGATCGCTCCCGTCGAGCTTGGAAGCCGCCAGGGCCTGGCAATCTACCGCCGGTCTCTCTGCTTTCTGCTATCGATGGCCGCGCCGCGCATCTTCCCGAAGCGGCGGCTCATCGTCGGACATTCCCTCGGGCAGGGCTACTTCTACCACTTCGACGGGATGGACGCCGTCCCGCGCGACGACGTGCTGAAGATCGAAGCGGAGATGCGAGAGACTGTCGCCCGGGACTTGCCCATCCGGTCCCTCTCCCTCTCCTACCAGGAGGCGATCTCCTACTTCCAGAAGCATCACCAGCCCGACACGCTCCTGCTCCTTCAGAATCGAAACGACCCGGCCATCACGGTCCACTCCTGCGACGGGTTTCTCGACCTCTTTCACGGCCCGCTGGTCCCCTCTACCGGACTGCTCTCCGTCTTCGGCCTGATGGACTATCCTCCGGGGTTCCTGCTCCGCTATCCCCCCGCGGAAAATCCCCTGCACATGGGAGAGTTCGTGCAAAACCCCGTGCTCTTCTCCATCTACCGGGAATACAAGAACTGGGGAAAGATCCTGCGCGTGGGCAGCGTGGGGAGGCTGGACGAGCTGATCCGGCAGGGAGGCATCCAGGATTTCGTCCAGGTGGCCGAGGCCTTGCAGGACAAGAAGATCGCCGAGATCGCCGACCGAATCAATGCGTTGAGGGACCAGGTCAGGCTCGTGCTGATTGCCGGCCCTTCCTCCTCGGGCAAGACGACTTTCTCGAAGAAGCTGATGATCCAGCTCCGCGTTGTGGGCCGCAATCCGATCACGATCTCCCTGGACGATTACTACAAGCCGCACGACCGGACCCCGAGGGACGAAGAGGGGAAACCCGACTTCGAATCTCTCGATGCGCTGGACGTGGAGACGCTGAACGACACGCTCGTGCGCCTCCTGCGGGCGGAAGAGGTGGAGACTCCGGTTTTCGACTTTCATGCCGGAGCCCGGAAGCCCGAAGGCAGGAAAACGCGGCTGCCCGACAGGGCCATCCTGATTCTCGAAGGCATCCACGGCCTGAACGACGCCCTGACGCCGCTGGTGCCGCGGGAGAGCAAGCACAAGATCTACGTTTCCGCCCTTACCCAGCTCAACCTGGACGACCACAACAGGATCGCCACCACGGACAACCGCCTGATCCGCAGGATCGTGCGGGACAGCCAGTTCCGAGGGCACTCCGCGCTGCAGACCCTGACAATGTGGCCTTCCGTGAGGCGCGGCGAGGACAGGAACATTTTCCCCTTCCAGAATGGAGCGGATTCCGCGTTCAATTCTGCCCTGGATTACGAGCTGGCGGTTCTCAAGGTGTACGCAGATCCTCTCCTGGCGTCAGTGAAACCGGATGCCCCCGAGTACCAGGAGGCGCGGATGCTCCTCTCGTTCCTCTCGAACTTCGCGCCTCTCCACCCGCGATGGGTGCCCGCCACGTCTATTCTCCGGGAGTTCATCGGAGAGAGTGCGTTCAAATACTAGGCACACCGCCCGAAGGGCGGCATGGTGGATTCCCTCCGCCTGTCCCAGTCGTGCCCATGCGGCAGGCGGACACCGACTAATTCAATTCCACTGTCTGGCCCGTCGTGGGCACCTGGGCGTTCCAGCCCAGTTTCTTGTTGAGCGTGTCGCTGAAACGCGCGGCCACCGGCGCCTCACCGTGGATCACGAAGACTTGTTTCGGCGTTTGCCTGATCGCGGAGGCCCACCGCAGGAGCTCGTCCCTGTCC
>JBEKXR010000012.1:0-18817 GCA_049511935.1 Spirochaetia bacterium
TGGGCGATCGATCCAAGGCGCCAGGTTCGTGAAGGCCCTGTCGATCCGCCGGCGGGCGAAGCGGCGCGCCGGCGGGGAGCCTGCCGCCACGTCTCTGCCGGCCGCGCTCTGCCCCGCGGGGAGCTCCCCCGGCAATTCCAGCCGGCGCAGCAGCTCGCTGAACCGCCCTGAGGTCATCGACTCCACCAGCTCGGACAGTGCCCGAGCCCGACGCGCGCCAAGTCGGTCACGGACGAGTGCGCGAAAGCCGGGATCGGCTTCCGCCGTGCCGAACTGCTCGTCCAGCCGCGCCATGAGAACGTCCAGGTCCCGCGTTGCCCCCAGCAGACGGGCAATCCACGCGAGGTCGGCGGCGAGAACACGAGCCTCCCCGGGTTCGAGAATGCGGGAAAACAGCCGCAAGGCGCTCCGCGCGCGTCGAGTGGCGACCCGCAGGTCATGGACGAACTCGGGGTCCAGATCGTGAATCGCGCCTCGTGCATTCGCCCTCATCCTCCATGCCTCGCCCCGAAATATCCGGCTGCACGCATGTCCGACCGTGTCGTCGGGGGTCACCCGAAACTCGGCGGGAAGCGGCGCGCCGGGTGCCGAAAGGCCCCGCAGGGAGAGACCCCTTTCGACAAGCGGCGCGCGTGTGACCCGGAAGCCAAGCCGCGCCTGGAGCAGGGAGGAAAAATACGCGCATCCCGTCGAAGGGCCGGTGACCACGAGGCGGAGCAGCGTCCGCGGGTTGGACTCTTCCAGGGGCACGAGGAACGACCATTGCTGCGCGCGGATGCGAAGCAGATGCGCGACGAATCCCACAATGCCGTATTCGGTCTCGACGAGGCCGGCGTCGAGGAAGGGGATGGAAGGAGGAATAGCAGAGACTGCTTGCATGGCCGAAGCATATGCACCTTCAAGCGGAGGCGCCGACGCCGGTCCATTCTGCTCAGCCCTCACGTCTTCTCCTTCGCAGAGGCGCCAGGCTCCCGCAGTCTGGGAATATGCGACTGTAAGCCCTTTTTTCAGGAACACGCCGTCGTGCGTGTCGAAGAAGGTCAGACGGTCCGTCTGCTGCCGGCGCACCGTCGCCCTGTACCCCATGGCGGCGAGAGCCGGAAATGGGAGCCCACCCGAGAGGTCCTCCGGCGCCTCGAGAAAGATCGACTTTTCCGTTTGCGCGTCGGCTCGCGTGTCGGCGGGCCGCCGATTCGCCCGCATTCCCGTGGCGCCCGCCGGACCCACGGAATCCAGGGCCATCTCGAACTTCGAGCCGATGGAGGGATGCAGGCCCAGGGTGACGCGAAGCCAGCCGGACATCGCGGCGAGATCCACTTCCGTCCCCGCCGGGGCGAGCTCGACCTCCAGCTCGGACCAGCGATGCTCGGCCTCGCCCTCCCCGACTCGAACGTCATCGAGGCTGCAGTCCGCGACGTGCCGTTCACCGTCGACCACACGCCTGACGAACCTGGTCTGGCTCAGGCGAAACATCTCTTCCAGGGGCTTCTCCCCGATGAGTCCGAGCACCGTCTCCCGGGCTTCCGAGGCTGGCCACGCGGCGGGGTCGGGGGCGGGGTCGTTCGGAATGACGACCTCCAGCTCCTCCCGGCGATGCACCGCGCCGCGGTGCGGAGCAATGGACTTGATGGTGATGAAGGGCGGTCCTTCCTGCTCCCGGCGCCGGCAGGCGTACCCGGCCGAGAGGAGCACACGGTCCGCGGTGTCCAGGTACACATCGTGGACGATCTCCGTTCTGCCTTCGAGGAGAGAGTAGCTGCCGAGATGCGTGAGGGCGAGGATCCGGTCACTCGTGCCACGCCCGGTGACGAGGAACTTGGCTTCGATCTCCGTGCTCACGGCACCACCGAAGGTGGATTTGGCACCACCGAAGGTGGATTTGGCGCAAGCACGCGGGGCGGAAGCAGCCAGACGAGGATGCCCGTGAGAGAAGTCGGATCATCCATATCCAGCCGGATAAGACTGCCCTTCTTGCACTCGACGCGCCCCCCGCCGGTGCATGCAGAGATGACCCTGCTGAAGTCCGGTTCGTGTCCCACGAGCAGGAGCCCTCGAAGGGAGTGACGCTCCGCCAGTATCCGCTTCAGCTCCGCCGTTCCGAACCCCGGCGCAAGCCGCTCTTCCACGAACAGCCCCTTCGCCAGCCTCAGTTTCCTGGCTACGATCTCCGCTGTCTGCCGCGCCCTCACCAGCGGGCTGGTGAGGATTGCCTCCAGCGCAGGGCGCAGAAGAACGATGGCCGCGGCCTCCTTTTTCATTCGGGCAGTCCCCTCTTTGCTCAGAGGGCGCTCGGCGTCGCTGCCCTTCCAGTCCTCCGCCGCTCTGGCATCACCGTGCCGAAGAAAGTAGATCTCCATTTCATGTCCTCGCCGCTGCCACCAGACGCCTTCTGATGAGCTCGGCCTGACAATCCAGGGGCGCCTGGCCGCGAGGCGCCTCGGCACGCCGCCAGGTTCCATCCGCCTGCATGATCCGGGCCTTCACGGTGTCTTCCAGGCACGTGTCCAGGACCTCGGTCTTTACCTGCCGGATGAGCCGCGGATCCAGGACGGGGAAGAGAATCTCCACGCGTCGGTCGAGGTTGCGTCCCATGAGGTCGGCGCTCCCGAGGTACATCTCCTCGCTGCCGCCGTTGCGGAACCAGAAGACCCGGCTGTGCTCGAGGAAGCGCCCCACAATGCTCTTCACGCGAATATTTTCGCTCACGCCCGGAACGCCCGTGCGCAGGCAGCATATTCCCCGCACCAGCAGCTCGATCCGCACTCCGACCCGTGACGCGTCGTAGAGGAGCTGGATCATCGCCTTGTCCACCAGGGCGTTTATCTTGATGATGATGGCCCCCTCCCCACCGGCACGGCTCTGCTCCATCTCCCGGCGAATCAGCGCCTCCAGCCCGCTTCGCAGGTTGATCGGTGCCACGAGAAACCGCTGGTAGGTGCGCTTGTCGGAGTAGCCGGTGAGGTAGTTGAAGATGTCGGAGGCATCCGCACCAATCGCGTCGTCGCACGTGAAAAGCCCGAGGTCGGTGTACTGGTGCGCGGTCACGGCGTTGTAGTTGCCCGTGGAGAGATGCACGTAGCGGCGGATACGATCGCTCTCCTGCCGGACGACGAGTGCGATCTTCGAGTGGGTCTTCAGCCCGAGGAGACCGTAGACGACGTGCACGCCTTCGCTTTCCAGGGCGCGGGCCCACTCGATGTTGCTCTCCTCGTCGAAGCGCGCCTTCAGCTCCACCAGCACCGCCACCTGCTTGCCGCGGCGGACCGCCTCCAGGAGAGCCTCTACGACGGGGGAGTTCTGGCCGACCCGGTAGAGGGTCTGCTTGATGGCGAGCACAGCGGGGTCCCGGGCGGCCGCGTCCAGAAAATCCACCACGGGATCGAAGGAATCGTAGGGATGGTGAAGGAGGATGTCCTGGCGCCGGATCGCGTTGAAGATGTCGCTCTCCCCATCCTCCAGCCCGGCGGGGAGCGCAGGAACGAAGGGTGCGTATTTTAATTCTGGCCTTTCGAGGCCGTGCAGCTGCTCGAGGTCGCTCATGCCGAGGGGCGGCTCCATCGTGTACACGTCGCGGGGGTCGACCTCGAGGTTTTCTGTCAGGATGTCGCGAATGGCCGCCGGCATCGCCGTGTCCACCGTGAGCCGCACGACCCGGCCGAACCGCCTTTGCCGTACTCCCTTTTCTATCGTCTCCAGGAGGTCTTCCGCCTCCAGCTCCTGGATGGACACCTCCGCGTCCCGGGTCACGCGGAATGGATGCGACTGGGTGACCTGCATCCCGGGAAAGAGCGATCCGACGTTCGCCGCGACGAGCTGCTCGAGCAGGAGCAGCCCCCTCACGCCCGAGCCATCGAGCCCTCGCGCGGACCGCAGCTCGAGGAAGCGGGGCAGGGTGGCGGGCAGCTTGACGCGTGCGAAGCGCTCCGTGCCCGAGGAATCCCGAATGACGAGGGCCAGGTTGAGGCTCATGTTCGAGATGTGGGGAAACGGCCGTCCGGGGTCCACGGCAAGCGGCGTCAGTACAGGGAAGACGATCTGCTGGAAGTATCGGTCCGCCTCCGCCCGCTGTTCGGGGCCCAGCGATGCATAGTCGAGAATACGGATTCCTGCGGCCTCGAGCAGCGGGAGAAGCTCGCGCAGGCAGGCGCGCGTCTCATGCATCTGCTCCTGGGCCCGCGCGCGAACCGCTTCCAGCTGCTGGGCGGGAGTGAGTCCCGTGAGGGAGTATTCGGCGACCCCTGCCTCGATCTGCTGCTTGAGACCGGCAACGCGAACCATGAAGAACTCTGCAAGGTTGGAGCTCACGATCGAAAGAAAGCGGACCCGCTCCAGGAGCGGGTTGGCAGGGTCCTGCGCCTCCTCCAGGACCCTGCGGAAAAAGTCCAGGAGGCCAAGCTCCCGGTCGATGAAAAGCCGGGGATCGTTCAGATCGGGCATCTGCTCAGCCATCGGTGCCGGCTCCATTCCTCGCGAGCGTGACGTCGAGACCGAAGACCTCGCGGAAAAGATCGTCCTTCTTCCTCAGGGCCCACTGCTCGAGGAGAACGTCGTCGGCGCCGCTCGCCCGTATCTGCAGCTCCGTCCCCCTGCGGACGACCGCGATGTCCTGGATCTTCTGCCGGTGTTCCTTGTCCAGGGCATCGGCAATGCGCAGCAGGCCGGCGAGCAGCCGCACGCGGTTTCGGTCCGCGAGCGAAAGCTGCGCAAACTCGTGGTGCAGGGGCGACGGCGGAGCCTTGCGGTGGTAGCGGGCGATGGTTCCCACGATCAGCATCTCGCGCGCGGTGAAGCCCGGAAGCTCTGAGCGCGCGATGAGGTAGAGCGCGTGCTTGTGATGGCTTTTCAGGCTCACCACCCCCCCCACGTCGTGCAGGAGCGCCGCGGCCACCAGGAGGCGCCTTTCCCGATCCCCCATGCCGTGCACGTGGATCAGCTGATCGTACAGGGACCCGGCCAGCCGGGCCACGTGCAGAGCGTGCTTTTCGTCGAAGAGAAACTTCCGTCCCAGGAGGAGGGCATCCTCGACGACGCCCGCATCGGACTCGCGGCGAACGGCGCGTCTCTGCAGCAGATCATACACGATGCCCTCGCGCACCCCTCCCCCCGGGACGACGATCTCGGCGGCGCCCAGGCGGTCGGCGAGGTGCGCATAGACGATGGCGGCCGGCACGATCACATCTGCCCTGTCCGCACGCAGGTCGTACTCCTTCTGCCTCTCGCTGACGGACATGCGGGACAGTTTCCCGATGAGCTCCCGCACCTCATCGGCCGAAACAGTGAGGGGTCCTCCGGACTGGCTGAGTCTCAACTGACAGATGCGCGCAATGGATTCGATGTTGCCGCCGGTGGCGAGGAACCCCTTCACCCCTCGATCGGCAATCTTTGCGGGCAGCCGGATGGTCGCCGCGTATTCCTGGATGAGCCGGGAAAACTCCTTCGGCTCGGAGTTCCCGCGCACGAACATCTCCATGAGGCGCACGGCCCCCATGGCGTGGGTCTCGCTCCAGCTGACCCGGGAATCGTCCACGAGTGCGATCTCCACGCTCCCGCCCCCCAGCTCGACAAGCGCCCAGGCATCTTTCCCCAGCGGCATGCGCCGTCTCACCGCCGCGTGCACCAGCCGGATCTCCTCCGATCCCGAGATGACCTCGAGGCGCAGGCCGGAGGTCTCCCGCACCTGCCGAACGAACGCGCGTCGATTCCGGCTTTCCCGAACCGCGCTTGTCGCCACAGCCCGGTAACGCTCGATCGAGAGCTCCGTCATCTGCCGTGCGGCCTGGGCAAGCCCGGCGGCGGCCTCGGCACCCGCCGCCGCATCGATCTGCCCGGAAGAGAAAACCCCGTGACCGAGACGCACAGCCTCCCGCGACTCTGCGACGACGTGAAAGCCCTCCCGCTCGTCGGATTCAGCGGCGAAAAAACGGATTGCGTTCGAGCCCACATCGATCGCGGCGACTCGTTCGGGCATCGAGTTACCTCGCGTCCTCCTCCTGGTGGTGCTTGATCACGCGGCCTTGGGTCATGTAGATCACGTCCTCGCCAATGTTCGTCGAGAGGTCGGCAATCCGCTCGAGGTTGCCCGCGATCTTCAACAGGGCGAGCTTCTCGGGCACGGTGGAAGGCGTGCGGGTCATCGATGCGCTCAAGGCTTCCAGGATCCGGGTGGCCAGGTCATCCACCGTGTTGTCCGACTCGCAGACCCTCTGGCCCAGGGCGGGGTCCTCGGTGATGAACGCCCGGATCGCCTCGTCCACCATGCGGATGGTCTCTTCGAACATTTCGAGGACGTCATCATCCGGGCGCAGGGAAGTGCCGTTGATGTGTTCGACCACGGCCTCGGCGATGTTCACCGAGTGATCGGCAATGCGCTCGAGATCGTTCGTGATCCCCATCACCATGAGGATGGTGCGAAGGTCTTTCGCCATCGGCTGGTGCCGGGCAATCAGGGACGTGCATTCGGCCTCGAGATCGATCTCCGTCTTGTTGGCCCGCGGCTCGTCCGTGTCGATGATCTCGCGCGGGAGCTCGGGCTGGCGGGAGACCAGGGCCCGTCGGCTCTTTTCGATCATGTCCTGGACAAATTGACCGTAGGCGACCAGTTGCGCCTTCAGCTCGTCCATCTGGGGTATGGGCATGGCCCCTCCTATCCAAACTTTCCGGAGAGGTACTCCTCCGTCCTCTTGTCCCGGGGCACCGTGAAAAGCGTCTTCGTCGGGCCGAACTCGACCAGCTCGCCGAGATGGATGAATGCCGTGTAGTCGGAGATTCTCGCGGCCTGGGGGATGTTGTGCGTGACCTGGACGATGGTGACCACACCCTTCAGGGAGACGATGAGCTCCTCGATGGCCGCCGTCGACTTCGGGTCCAGCGCTGAAGTCGGTTCATCCAGGAGAACGATCTCGGGCTTCATGGCAAGGGCGCGGGCGATGCAGAGCCTCTGCTGCTGGCCGCCGGAAAGAAAGGTGCCCCGCCGGTACAGGGAGTCCTTCACCTCGTCCCAGAGCGTGACACGGCGCAGAGTCTCTTCCACAATGCGGTCCCGGTCCACTCGCGCCACGTGTGCACCGTTCAGGTTGTAACCGGCCACGACATTGTTGTAGATGCTCATGGTCGGAAAAGGGTTCGGCCTCTGGAACACCATGCCGATGCGCCGGCGCAGAAGGATGGGGTTGAGCTTGTAGACATCCTCTCCGTCCAGGAGAACCTGCCCGGTCACCTGCGCGTTAGCGGCAAGCTCGTGCATCCTGTTGATGCACCGCATGAAGGTCGTCTTGCCGCAGCCAGACGGCCCCATGATGGCGGTGATCTTGCCGTTGGGAATGGCAATCGAGATATCCTTCACCACGTCCTTCCCATCGAATCCGGCAACAAGGTGACGGGTTTCCAGGATGGTCGCCTCGGGATTCAGAACTGTATCTTCCATCTTGATGTTACCAGCTTTGTCACGATGTTCAGAGTAAGAATGATGACCAGCAGCACGAACGACGCACCCCACGCCAGGGCCTGCCATTCCGGATAGGGGCTCGTCGCATAGTAGAAAATTGTGTGAGGCAGGGCCGCCATGGGCTTGAAGATGTTCACCGTCATGAAGGGGTTGCCGAATGACGTGAACAGGAGCGGCGCCGTCTCCCCCGCGGCACGGGCGACGGCGAGCAGCACGCCGGTGATGATGCCGCTCAAACCCGCCGGGAGGACGACCCTCATGATCGTGCGGGTGTAGGAGACGCCGAGGGCGAGGGAGGCCTCCCGAAGGCTCAGGGGGATCATGAGCAGCGTCTCCTCGGTTGAAAGGGTAATCACCGGCAGCATGATCATGGCCAGGGAAAGCCCGCCGGACAATGCGGAAAAGTGTCCCATGGGCCGCACGATCCAGACGTATGCCACGATACCCAGGACGATGGAGGGAACTCCCATCAGGGTCTCCACCGAGATGCGGGCCACGGTGCCGAGCCGGCTCTTTCCTCTCTCCGAAAGGAATATCCCTGCGATGATGCCGAAGGGAACGGACACCACCGTCGCAATGACGACAAGGATGAGGGTACCGACGATCGCGTTGGAAATCCCTCCCCCCTGTTCTCCAATCGGCTTCGGTAGCTCCGTGATGAACTGCCAGTTGATTGAGGAGGCTCCGCGAATGATGATGAATACGAGAATCAGGACGAGGGGGATTGTGGCAAGGAGAGACAGGGCCAGCACGAGCGCCCGGAACGCGGTGTCGCCGCGTACCCGAGCCGCAACGCCCGCGTCCAGACTCTTCTGAGAGCCATGGATCGCCTTCATTTCTTCAACCCGCCATCCGGTTCACGACGATCTTTCCCGCGATGTTGATCAATGTGCTGATTATAAACAGGAGCAGGGCGATTTCAATGAGGCTTGCCAGATACACGTTGCTGGACGCTTCCGAGAACTCGTTGGCGATCAGGCTCGCCATCGTGTTCCCGGGAGAGAGGACATTGAAGGTGAGCGAATTCGAATTGCCGATGACCATCGTCACGGCCATGGTCTCCCCGAGCGCGCGTCCGAGAGAGAGAAGGACTCCGCCGAGGATTCCCGATCGCGCGTACGGCAGCGTGACCTTCCAGATCGTCTCCGACGGGGTCGCTCCCAGGGAAAGCGCGGCTTCCTTGAGGTCTCCGGGGACGAGGCCGATCATCTCCCGTCCGATCGACGCCGAGTAGGGAAGGATCATAAACGCGAGGAGAAGAGCGGAGGTGAAAATGCCCACGCCGTAGGGGGGCGCGCCCACGGCTTCCTGCAGCACCCGCACGGCGGGGACGAAGAAAAAAAGTCCGATAAATCCATAGACGACCGAGGGAATGCCCGCGAGAAGCTCCACCGCCGTGCGCATGACGGAGGCGAACGGACCCGAACGGAAATACTCCCCCATGAGGACTGCCAGGGCAAGGGAGAACACCGTTGCAATGACCAGCGCGATCAGTGACGTCAGGAGCGTGCCGACCACAAAGGGCAGGGAGTGAAAGCTGTCGGTGACCGGATCCCACTCCGAGCCGGTGAGGAAGCGAAAGCCGTTGGCCACGAGAGCGGGCCGGGAGGACAGCAGAAGAGAGAAGAAGATCGCGATGAGCAGGACGCTCACCGCGATACCTCCAAGCACGAGCAGGGTGCGGAAGGCTGAGTCGGAAGTCCGCTCGCTCTTCACACTGTCCTCCCCGGCAGATGCTCTACTTGAGAACCGGTGCGCCGCCAAAAGTGACGGAGCGCATGATTACTTCCGCCTTGTCCACCACGGCCTTGGGAAGCTTAGCATAGGACAGGGGCTCGGCATACCGCTGTCCATCGTGCGTGATCCACCAGAGCAGCTTCATCATCCCGTCCACCTTCGCCTTCGGGCGGTTGTCATAATTCTGTTCCCGGTAGACGAGGATCCAGGTGAACGTAGAGATGGGGTATCCGTCCGGCGCCTCGGTATCGGTGAGATTCACCTTGGTCACGTCGTCAGGAATTGTGACCATGGCCGCCGCGCTCGTCGAGGCGAGCGAGGGCTTCACGAAGCTCCCGCTCTTGTTCTTCAGGGTGGCGTACGCCATGTTGTTCTGCAGGGCATAGATGAGCTCGACGTAGCCGGCGGCGCCCGGCAGCTGCTTCACGAGGCCGGCGACTCCGGGGTTCCCCTTGCCGCCCACCCCCGCGGGCCAGTTCAGCGACTGGCCCACGCCGACCTTGCTCTTCCATTCGTCGGACACCTTGGCGAGGTAGTCGCTGAAGACCGCGGTCGTCCCGCTTCCGTCGGACCGATGCACGACCGTGATCGCAATGTTCGGCAGCGTCACCGAGGCGTTGAGCGCCGCAATCCTGCCGTCATTCCACCTCTTGATCTTGCCGAGGAAGATATCGGCCACGATGTCGGGTGTCAGCTTCAGCTCGGGACTCCCCGGCAGGTTGTAGGTGATGACCGTAGCGCCCGCGATCATGGGAATGGACAGGAAGGGCATGGGGAAAGACTTGGCGGCTTCTTCTGTGACGACGACGTCGCTTGCCCCGAAGTCAACGGTCTTGTTCTTCAGCTGCGTCTGCCCGCCGCCGGACCCGATGGCCTGGTAGTTAACCTTGACGCCGAACTGCTTGTTGTACTCGTCGAACAGCTTCGTGTAGAAGGGGGCGGGGAAAGTCGCCCCTGCGCCGACGAGCTCGATGGACTGGCTGAAGCCCAGCACTGAGGTGGCCGCGCAGAGAATCATTGCCGCAACTGCAAAGCGGGAGAATTTCATGCTTTTCCTCCTTCGGAAAATTCGTGAGAGCTCATAACTGCATAACATGCGTGGCAAATGTCCCGGAGTGCAGTTAGACGGCTGTGAAGGTTGTGTTAGTTTTCTGTTAATTGCCCGTCGATCGAAAGTCCAGCGGAAGAAGGACGATGAAACGCGTCCCCGTCCCCACGGTGCTCTCCACGTCAATTGTTCCCGCGTGGCTCTGCACGATGTGCTTCGCGATCGCAAGTCCCAGCCCGGTCCCTCCCAGCTTCCTCGAGCGTGATTTGTCCACGACGTAGAATCGTTCGAATACCCGTGACAGGCTTTCTTCGGGAATGCCGACCCCGGTGTCCGAGACCTCGATGCGGACCTTGTCCGTGCCTTCCGGTGCGCAGGTCAATCGCACCTCTCCTTCCTCGGTGAACTTCAAGGCGTTGTCGATCAGGTTCACCAGGACCTGCTCGAGCAGGTACGCGTCCGCCGTGATCGGGGGGAGCCGTGAAGGCATGTCCAGGACGAGACCGGTCCCCTGCGTTTCAGCGCGATGCGCGAACATTCCCGTCACGTCACGAATCAGGCGCTCGAGGTCGAGCCGATCCGCCGAGAGCTCAGCCCCGCGCGCCTCCAGTCCCGAGAGCAGGAGGAGATCCTTCACGATCGCGGTCATGCGCTCGGCATTGCGGCGGATCGTTTCCACCCAGCGGGCGGACTCTCCCCGAAGCGCTCCCTCCAGCATCTCCAGGGAGCCCATGATGGAGGTGAGCGGCGTGCGCAGCTCGTGGGACGCGTTGACGACGAAGTCGCGCTTGACCGCCTCCAGGCGCCGCAGGTCGCTCGTGTCGTTGAGCACCACGATGAGCTCTTCCCGCTCTCCCATCCTCTCCACCGTGCAATGGACGGACTTGTCACCGATCTCCACTTCCTCGGACTGGCGATGCCCGGTCACGCGCGCCTGCTGGACGATCTCGGTGAGTCGGGGAGCCCGGACGACCTCCCAGAGGGTCCTCCCCTCCACGGGCAGGGAGCCCGCCAGCTTCTCGAATCCCTTGTTGCTCCGCACGATCCGCCCGTCGCGGTCGAGCACCAGGATCCCCTGCTGCACGGAGGAGAAGATGCCGTCCAGCTCCTGCACCCGCCGGGCCCTCTCCTCGAACAGCGATTGGACGCGCTCGCCCATTGCATTGAAGCTGTCGGCAAGGGCCTTCACCTCATCGCGCCGGCGCAGGTGAAGCCGCGCCCCGAAATCGCCGGCCGCGAACCGGCCGACGACCTGGGCAAGGTCCCTGAGCGGCGAGGAGATCGTGCGGGAAAGGAGGAGGGCGGAGAGGAGACACGCGGCAAGAAGGACGGACGCGAAGAGAGCGAGACTTCCCCGCCCCCGGCGCGACAGCGCCTCGAGCTCCTCTGCATACGTGGAGGCGCGGACGACCCCCCGCACACGGCCCCCCGCGTCTTTCACGGGGACCGCGACGTAGATCATCCATCGTCGCACGGTCCCGCTGAAGCGCGACGAAGTTCCCACCTCTCCGTTGAGCGCGACGGCAACCTCGGGTCGATCGGAGTGATTCTCCATGGCCGCCGGATCCTGCTGTGAATCAGCGAGCACGACTCCGCCGGGGTTGATGACGGTGAGCCGCACGCGGCCCTCCCTGCCGACTGCTGCCGTGAGCCCGTCCAGCGCGGCGCTCCTCCCCTGACCTATGAGGGGCGCAACGGATACCAGGGCCGTGCGTGCCGCGCTCTCCAGCCCCCGCGTGAGCGAATCGTGGGAGATCCCGCGCGCGACCCGCAGGGTGTAGAAGGCAAAGACGAGCACGGCCAGCATGCTCAGCGCAACGTATCCGGCAAAGGCCCGCAGGAAGATGCGCTGCTTCATTTTTTGTCCGTCGGGCGATGCTCCGCTGCCGGTGCGACGATCTTGTACCCCACGCCCCGGACATTCGCGATCATCTTCCCCGCCCGGCCCAGCTTGTCCCGCAGGTGCTTCACGTGCACGTCCACCGACCTGTCGGTCACGTTCTTCTCGTCGCCCCAGAGGTGATCCAGGATCTTCTCACGAGAGAAAACCCAGCCGACGCGCGTGGCAAGGAGATGAAGAATGCGGAACTCCGCCTGCGTGAGCTCCAGCCGTTTGCCGTTCAGGGAGGCCTCCAGGGTGTCCGTGTCGATGAGAAGGCCGTCGGCCACCTCGATACGGGACCTGCCCGCCTCGGGGGATGCGCGGCGCAGCACCGCCTTCACCCGGGCCGCCAGCTCCTTCGGAGAGAACGGCTTCACGACGTAGTCATCGGCCCCGAGCTCCAGGCCCAGCACACGGTCCGCTTCCTCCGCACGGGCGGTGAGCATGATGACGGGAATCGCCGCGAATGCCCGGTCGGCGCGCATGCCCCGGCAGATCGCAAACCCATCCGTGTCCGGGAGCATCACGTCCAGGACAACGAGGTCGGGCTTTTCCGAGCGGAGCGACGAGAGAAATCCCTTGCCGTCCGCGTACTCCCGCACGCGGAAGCGCTCCTTCTTTAACCCGGCGCTGACAAGTGAGCGGATATCGTCCTCATCCTCGACGACGGTGATGAGCTCGTTCATTCGACCGGAGTGTACCCCAAGAGGCACCACGATTCAACGAGAGCCTGCCCGATTTCGGCCCCTCTCCGCATCGAATTCACTGAATCCTAACACTGCCTGCCGAGCTTTCACGCATGAAGGCGGCACACCCGGCGGCGAGGATCTGCCTCGCCCTTGCATTTCCTTTCCTGCTGGCCTCCGGCGCGGGACAGGGTTTCGGTCAGAGCGCGCTCGACCAGCTTCGAGCGAAGGTAAACCACATCGTGGTGATCTACCAGGAGAACTGGAGCTTCGACTCTCTCTACGGCCGGTTCCCGGGAGCCAACGGGATCGCCGATGCGGCGCCCGAGTCCCTTGTGCAGACGGACAGGAACGGAGCGCCGCTTGTCGCGGCGCCGCCCCCGCTCAACGGAAAGAACCCGGACCCGCACTTCGCAGCCCTGGATCCGGCGTCCGCGCTCAAGCCGTACGACCTCAGTCGTTACATCGCGCCGGACGTACAGACCGGTGACATCGTCCACCGCTTCTATACACAGCAGCTCCAGATCAACGGCGGCAAAATGGACCGGTTCATCGCGTGGAGCGACAATGGCGGGCTGGTGATGAGCTGCATCGATGCAACGAATCTCCCCGAAGGGCGGCTGGCGCAGCAGTACACTCTGTGCGACAATTTCTTCCACGCCGCGTTCGGCGGATCATTCCTGAACCACATCTTCCTGATCGCCGCGGCGGCTCCCGTGTTTCCGAACGCGCCGGCGGGAATAATCGCCGCGCCGCCGGACGCCCTGGGCACGGGCGTTGCCGACAAGGTCGTGACTCCAGACGGCTACGCGGTGAACACGGCGTTTTCCGTGAATCATCCCATCCCCCCGTCCGTGACTGACCAGGCGACCCTTGTGCCGAACCAGACCTTTCCCACGATCGGCGACCGGCTTTCGGAAAGGGGATTGACCTGGGCGTGGTACTCGGGAGGCTGGAACGACGCATTAGCAGGGAAGCCGGATCCGCTTTTCCAGTTCCACCACCAGCCCTTCATCTATTTCGCGCACCTCGCGGACGGCACGGAAGCGAAGCGAGTCCATCTGAAGGACGAGAAGGATTTCCTGGCCGCCGTCGACTCCGGCTCACTCCCGGCAGTGTCCTTCGTGAAGCCTCTCGGACCCGACAACGAGCACCCGGGGTACGCGGCCCTCCTCCGCGGTCAGCAGCATGTGGCGAATCTCGTGAACCGCATCCGTGGGAGTGCCGCGTGGAAGGATACGGTGGTCATCATCACGTACGATGAGAACGGCGGCCGTTGGGACCATGTCGCCCCGCCGGTCGTCGACCGTTGGGGACCGGGAACCCGCGTGCCGACGATCGTCATTTCACCTCTCGCCCGAAAGGCTTTCGTCGACCACACGCAGTATGATACGACCTCGATCCTCAGGCTCATCGAGGAACGCTACGGGCTGGCCCCCCTGAACGCCCGTGACGCCGGCGCGGGGGACCTGGTGAACGCCCTGGACTTTTAGGAAAACCGCCCTCCCCTGACCGGGAGCTGGACCTCCTTCCATCGAAAGCAGCTCACCAGGTGATCGTTCACGACGCCGACGGCCTGCAGGTGAGAGTAGATGATCGTGGAACCGATAAAGGAGAAACCGCGCGCCTTCAAATCCCCGGATATGGCGTCTGACAGCGCGGTTCTCGCAGGGATCTGATTCTGTTCGGTCCAATGGTTCACCGTCGGCTTCCCGCCCGTCCAGTGCCAGAGGTAGGCATCGAAACTGCCGAATTCCTTCCGCACCTCTAGGAAGCGGCGCGCGTTGTTCACCGACGAGCCGATCTTCAACTTGTTGCGGATGATTCCCGGATCTCCAATCAAGCGCTCGATGTCCCGAGCGTTGAAGCGCGCCACGCGCGCCGGGTCGAAGCCGCGATATGCCTTCCTGTAGCCGCGCCGTCGCTTCAGAATCGTCAGCCAGCTGAGACCCGCCTGTGCCGCCTCCAGGACGAGGAACTCGAAGTGTCGGACATCGTCGTGCACCGGCGCGCCCCATTCGGCGTCGTGATAGGGGATGCACCATTCATTGGCCTGGCCCCACGGGCAGCGGACCCGGTCGACTCTCGGGGTGCCCTTCGTCATCGGCTTCTCCCCTGGCCCGCGCCGGCGGCGAACCAGTCGATGAGCTTCCTCGCCACGGTGATCGGGTCCGGGAGCCGGGGGAGCATGTCTGCGGCATACCAGCCCGCGTCCAGGATCTCGGCAGGATCGACCCTGATTTCTCCCGACTCATGCTCAGCGGTGAACGCAACCATCAGTGAATGAGGGAACGGCCAGGGCTGGCTGGCGAAATAGCGCAGGTCCCTCACCTCGATGCCGGTCTCCTCGCGAACCTCGCGTGCCACGCATTCTTCGAGCGTCTCACCAGGCTCGACGAAGCCGGCGAGCACGCTGTACAGGCCGGGCGGGAATCGCCGGGCCCTCGCCAGCAGGATCCGCTCGCCCCGGATCACGGCCACGATCACCGCGGGCGAAATCCGGGGATAGCTGAGTTGTCCACAGGCGGTGCACTCCAGGGCGCGCTCGCCCGGCTTCAGGCCGGTAGGGCTGCCGCAGGAGCCGCAGAAGCGATGCGTGCGGTCCCACTCGGAGACCTCCAGGGCGCGCGCCGCGACGGCAAAGAAGCGCTCCGAGATCGACCCGAACAGGCTCCGGACTCCTTCGAACGCCCAGCCAGCCGGGGCGTTCGTCTCAGCGGGCACTCCCAAGGCGCGGCAGGGCGTTGCCCCGATTGTTCCTATGAAATGCGCCCGTTCGGAAGGCATCCCGAGATCTGCGGTGTCGGTCGTGAAGGGGAGATCGATCGAAGCTCCGTCCCGGGCGACCAGCAGCTCACTGCCCCGGAGGATGAACCAGTACGAGGGCACGGCATCCAGGATCCGGCCCTCACCGCCAGGCACAAAGCAATCAAATGAAGGAATTCCCACGAGCAGGAACGTAGCAGGCCGGTATTCCTTTTTGAAGTGATCTAAAATGATACACAATGTATCTGAATAGCAGGTAGTGTTTCAAAATGAACCACAGAATGCCAAATCGAGAGAAAGGGGCGATACCAGAAGACTACTTTAACTACTTGTTCTATATAAACTTAGATAAATACTGGTGTCTTGGCACGATTCATGCTTAATAGATAGCGTGAGTATGAGAACAAATAGGAGGTACGATATGAACCTTATACGGTACAACCCCAATTCCCTGGACCTGCTGGACAACGCGTCACGCTGGTTCGACGACTTCTTCGCGATGCCGACCCTCGGCCGGACCGCGGTTCCCGCGGTCGACGTCAGGGAGACAGACGCGGAATACCTCATGGAGGTGGAGCTGCCGGGCCTGACGGAGAAGGACGTGGAAGTAAAGCTGGACAACACCCTGCTCACCATCTCCTCCAACAAGGACGAGAAGAGAGAGGAAAAGAAGAACGGCTACGTCCTGCGCGAGCGCAAGTCGGCGCAGTTCAGCCGCAGCTTTGTTCTTCCCGAGGGCGTGGACCGCGAGAAGATCGCGGCCGAGTTCAAGAACGGCGTCCTGCAGCTGACCTTCCCCAAGGTGCCTGCCGCGAAGCCGAAGACCATCGAAGTGAAAGCAAGCTGAAAGTAGTTCCCTCCTCCTCAGTGCAGGGCCCCCCAGCGACCGCGTTGCGGGCGCGAAGGGGGCCCGCTTTCTTCGGCCCCGATAGGGGCCCGCTTTTTCAGACCCCGTTCGGGGGTCCGTTCTACTTCACCACGGTCCGATAGTGCGCAGAGGCCTTCTCCCAGGTTTCCCGCTCCTTCGGCGCGAACTCCTTGATGGGGAAAGCGGCCCGGATCATCGCCTTCGCATCCGGGAGCCGCGTGATGACTCCCAGGCCCATGGCCTGGACCATCGCGTTGCCGACCGCCGTCGCCTCCTCCGGCCCCGCCACCACCTTCACGCCGCACGCGTTCGCGGTGAGCTGGTTGAGAAAGACGTTTCGCGAGCCCCCGCCCACGATGTGGATCACCGAGCTCGGCGAGCCGCTCACCTGCGAGATCTGATCCGAGACCAGCCGGTACTTCAGGGCGAGACTCTCGTAGACGGTCCTGAGCATGGTCCCCCGGTCCGGCGGCGGCTCCTGCCCCGTGCGCCGGCAGAAATCCACGATCGCCGACTCCATGTTCTGCGGATTGTAAAAACCCCTGTCGTCGGGATCGATGGAGGCGGCGAAAGGCCTGCCCCGCTCGGTGAGCCTGTTCAGCTCTTCCCAGTCCATCTCGCGCCCGTCGCGCGCGCGCCAGGCCCGGCGCAGCTCCTGCACGAGCCAGGTGCCCATGCAGTTCTTGAGGAACCTCACGTTGCCGATGCCGCCCTCGTTGCTCATGTTGGCGGCCAGGGCCTCGGGGCTGGTGAGCGGACGCGGGAGGAGCTTCCCGATCAGCGACCATGTGCCCGAGCTGATGATGAGCGCAGACGCCGTCCGCGCCACGGGCGCCGCGGCAAAGGCGCTTGCCGTGTCGTGCGACCCCACGGCGACGATCCGCGCCGCATTCAGGCCAACGGACTCGGCGAGCCCGGCCCGGAGCTCCCCGACGATCGTTCCCGGCGCCACGATGCGCGGCATGATCCGGCCCGGAATGGCGAGCGCGCGCAGGACCTCCCTGCTCCATTTCTTCCTGCGTGCGTCCATGAGCTGGGTGACGCTCGCCCAGGAGGAGTCCACCGCGGTGACCCCGCCGAGGTAGTAGCCGAACAGCGTAGGCGCCGGAAGGAATCGAACGCCCCGGCGGACGAGATCTCCCCTGTTCTTCATGAACCAGAGCAGCTGGTTGGACACATTGAAGGGCTGGAAGTGGATTCCCGTGATCTCGTACAGGCGCGCAGGGTCCATTTTCGATTTCACCTGCTCGATCATCCCGTCCAACCGGTGATCGCGGTAGCAGTACATGGGTCCCAGGAGAACCCCGTCCTGCGTCACGAACACGCCGTCCGCTCCCCAGGTGTCGATGCCGACGGAGTCCGCGGCGCTGCCGATCTCCCGTCGGTAGGCGTGCAGCCCCTCCACCATGTTGCGGTAGATGAGCAGGTCGTCCCAGTACGAGCGCTCCTCCACCCGGCCGGTCCGGTCGGCGATGTGGAGGGTGGCCGGCTCGTGACTGAAACGATGGATCTCGCTGAGCGTGAAGCCGTTGGCGTCGAACACCCCGGCGAAGCACTTCCCCCCCGATGCGCCGAGGTCCATGGCGATCACTTTCGCGCTGGTCTGCATCCTGTCCGTCCCTCCGCCCGCTCACGGTATCACCGGCCGGGAATGGAGGCAAGCAACTGTCCCGGCGGGGCAATGGGTCCGTCTCACCACCGACGCTCCTTGACCCCGCGGGAGGCGGCGGCTACCTTTTCGAGCGCCCCATGAGCACGTTTCTCAACAGGCTTGCTGAATCCACGAGCTCCACGTGGCGGCTCCTGTCCGACACGACGAACTTCCTGAGCAGGGTGAAGCTCCTGGACAGCTACGAGACCGAGCTGCGCAGCTGGCGCGGGCAGCTCGCGCACAAGCGCACGGATCCCCAGGTCCTGAAGGCCGTGCGGGAAGACGTCGTCGCCCTGCGCCGGCTCCTGCGCGAGCAGGGCTACGATCTGCGGCTGGGCTCGAAGGACATCGCCCTGGAGGGATTTCGCAATGACGATGCGATGGGGGAAGGATTTCAGCGGCTGGTCCTCGGCCTGGCCGATGACGACGTGTACTACCTCGCCGGGTCGGTGAACCACATCGAGCTCGCCGAGATGCTGGACAGCCACTGCCGGCAGAAGCGCTCGTGCAAGCCCTACCGGCTGCACTGCCTGTGGTACCGCTGGAGAAGCGACGTGCTGGTGCTTTCGGGCGCGGCGTCAGAGACCGCGGAAATGTTCGAGGACCTGAAGGCCTGGTTCGGCCCCAACCATGAGCTGCTCTTGAAGAAGCTCTCGCGGCTCTGAAGATGAGAAGGAGGTACCGATGAAGTACAGAAAGCTCGGACGGACAGGGCTCATCGTGAGCGAGGTCGCC
>JBEKXR010000013.1:0-18739 GCA_049511935.1 Spirochaetia bacterium
GAGCCGCAGGCTGATCGACGCGAAGGCGGCAGCTCCGCAGAGCGGAGCGAGAGCCCCCGTGGCGGTTCGGGGGGCGGCATGGACCTGAGGGAGCACGCATGAAAGCCGCGCGGACGATCTGGCCGTTGAACAGAGTCATGGACGCGCAGGATCGGCTCAGCCTTCTGGGGCTCTCCCACGTGGAGTTTCTGAGCCCGCATGAGAAGCTCCTCCTGATGGAGATGCTGGGCAGCCCGGCACGGTTGTTCGAGCTTCCCCTGGGAGAAATCGCTCGGCTGGTGGGCCGAAAGCTTACCACCCGGCTCTGGCGCCCGGACGATATTCGCCGCTTCGCGGAGGCGACGAGCGCAGACTTGACCCGGGAAGGGTTGAGAAGCATCTTTTACTGGGATTCGGAATACCCGCCGCAGCTTCGCGAGATCTACGATCCGCCCGTTACTCTTTTCATTCGCGGATCGCTCCCCGACAACGGTGATATCCTCGCAGGAATTGTGGGCACGCGCTTTCCGACGGGCGCGGGCCGTGCGGCGGCTTTCCGACTGGGCTTCGACTTCGGTCGGAACGGGATCTGCGTGGTGTCGGGGCTGGCGCGGGGAATCGACCGCGAAGCGCACGAAGGGTGCGAGCAGGCGGGGGGACGATCGGTCGCGGTGCTGGGAAACGGCATCGACCTCATCTACCCCGCGTCAAGCCGCGCCGCGGCCATGGCCCTGCTCGCCCGTGGGGGGGCGATCGTCAGCGAGTACCCGCCGGGCATCCCGGCGCTTCGCTACCACTTCCCGGCGCGGAACAGGATCATCAGCGGGTTGTGCCGCGGAGTGGTCGTCGTGCAGGCACCCGATCGTTCGGGGGCGCTGTTCACGGCGGAGTATTCGCTGGACCAGGGCCGGGACCTGTGGGTCCACGCCGCGGGACTGGCGGGAACCGTCGGGGCAGGTACGCGGCGCCTTGCAGAGGCAGGAGCCCCCGTGATCCGCGCCGCGGCGGAGATCCTGAGCGAGTGGGGCGTTGCCCCGCGGGCCCCTGAACAGGGGAGCCCATCGGCGCAGCTTCCCGCGGGGGAACGGCTGGCCATGATGATGAAGGAAGAAATCAGCGGAGCCTGTGCACAGCGCGCCGGTGAGACATATTGGAGAACATGATGCACGACAGCGATCCGCGGGATACCGCGAAGAAAGACAGCGATCCGCGGGACACCGCGGAGCTCGAGAACCAGACGGGGGGTTCTGCCGCGCCGGCGGAGAGCGCGCGCAAGGCACCCGCGCCCAAGCGGAAGGCACGCACTTCCCCGGTCCGGCGAAAGAAGCAGGTCCTCCTCATCGTCGAGTCACCCGCAAAGGGAAAGACGATCGAGAAGTACCTCGGCAAGGGGTACACGGTGGCTGCCTCCATGGGACACCTCATCGACCTGCCGAAGTCGCGGCTCGCCATCGACGTGGGCGACACCTTCGAGCCGGAGTACATCACGGTCCGGGGCAAGGCGATGATCCTCAAGGACCTGAAGAAGAAGGCCAGAAAAGCGGACACGATCCTGCTCGCATCGGATAATGACCGCGAGGGAGAGGCCATCTCGTACCACCTGCGCAACGCGCTGCAGGGCGGGAAGACGGATCCGGATATCCGGAGAATCACGTTCAACGAGATAACGCCAAAGGCGATCCGTGAAGCCGTGGCCCACCCGGGCGCGATTGATATGTCAAAGGTCAATGCGCAGAAGGCGCGCCGGATACTGGACAGGATCGTCGGCTACTACCTGTCGCCCCTTCTCTGGAAGAAGGTGAAGAACGGCCTTTCCGCGGGACGGGTGCAGTCCGTCGCCCTGCGGCTGATCTGCGAGAGGGAGGCGGAGATCGAGGCCTTCCTCCCGGAGGAATACTGGAGCCTCGACGCGGAGCTTCGCAAGGGCAGGCACGTTTTCATGGCCCAGCTCGTGTCCCTCGCGGGGGAGAAGGCAATCCTCGGCTCGGAGACAGCCACCCGCGCTGTCATCGACGAGCTGAAGGACCAGGGCTTCAAGGTTGCCGAGGTGAAGGTGACGGAGAAGGTGTCCCGGCCCCGGCCCCCCTTCACCACGTCGACCCTCCAGCAGGCCGCGGCGAACAGGTTCGGTTTTACGGCGCGAAAGACCATGCAGATCGCCCAGGGCCTCTACGAAGGCGTGAATATCGGCGCCCAGCGACTCGGGCTCATCACCTACATGCGCACGGATTCCACGAGGATCTCCGAAAGCGCGCTCGCCGAGGCGCGCGAGTTCATCGGGAGAGAGTACCCGGGCGAGCTCCCCGAAGAGCCGATTGTCTATGCGGCCGGCAAGGGGGCGCAGGATGCGCACGAAGCGATCCGGCCCACGTACGTCACGCGCACGCCGACGGAGCTGAAGAAGCATCTCAGCTCGGAGGACTTCCGCCTCTATTCGATAATCTGGGAGAGATTCGTCTCCTCCCAGATGAACCCTTCGAAGGCAAGTACGACGACCGTGGATTTCTCCGCGGGCCGCTGCATTTTTCGGGCCTCCAGCACGAAGGTCGTGGAGAAGGGCTTCCAGAAGGCGCTGACGCTGCTCGCCTCGAAGGAGCAGACAAAGGCTCTGCCGGTCTTCCAGCCCGGCGAGGAGGTGGAGCGGCTGAAGTTCCACCCCGAGCAGCATTTCACGATGGGGCCCCCCCGGTACACGGATGCCACGATCGTGAAGACCCTGGAGGAGAAGGGAATCGGCCGGCCGTCCACGTACGCGCCCATCATCTCGGTCCTCCTCGACCGCTACTATGTGGTGCGGAAATCCCGTCAGCTCATCCCGACGATCCTCGGCAAGATCATCAACGATATGCTGAGCAAGTCATTCCCCGAGCTCCTGGATCCGAGCTTTACCGCCGCCATGGAGCTGAAGCTGGACGAGGTTGAGGAGGGGAAGTCCGACTGGCAGACCATGATCCGCGACTTCTACGTTCCGTTCCAGGGCAAGGTGGCCTCGGTCCAGGAAACCCTCGAATCGGTGAAGGGCGTCATGGACGAGAAGACCGACGTCGTCTGCGACGTGTGCGGCCGGCCGATGGTGAAGAAGCTCGGGCGGTACGGGTTCTTCCTCGCGTGCACCGGCTTTCCGGAGTGCAAGAACACGAAGCCCGTTCCCCTTGCCTCCTGTCCCCGGCCCGGCTGCGGGGGACAGATCGTTGCGCGGAAGCGCAAGCGCGGCCGGGGCCGCGAGTTCTACGGCTGCACGAACTACCCGACCTGCGACTTCGTGACCTACTTCAAGCCGACGGATTCCTCGTGCCCCAAGTGCGGCTATTTCCTCGTCGAGAAGGAGGACCGGCAGCGCGGCACGTATAAGTCGTGCATCAACCCGGAGTGCGACTACCTTCATACCAAGGAGGCGGACGACCAGAGTGCGTGAGAAATCCGTGGAGTACCAGCGGCGCAATGACTCCGTGGAGTACCAGCGGCGCGACGCCTACCTGGTCTATCTCGGCGCGGTGCGCCACCTCTCTCCTCACACGCTGGAGTCCTACGGGAAGGACCTGGAGAAGTACGAGGTGTACCTGGGCGAGCGGGGCATCGCGCCGGAAAGCGCCGGTGTTGCCGATGCGCGCGGGTTTGTTGCGTGGCTGACGCGCCAGGGTCTCTCTCCCCGGTCCATCAACCGCATGGTGTCCGGCGTGCGGGGCTGGTACCGCTTCCTCGAACGCCGCGGCCAGGTTGGCGGCAACCCTTTCGCGGAGATCCGCAGCCTGCGCATGGAAAAACGTCTCCCCTCGTTCCTCTTTGAAGAGGAGATGGCGCGGCTCGTGGAAATGCCCAGCCACGAGCCCTGTCCAGACGGCGAGGAGTTCTGGAAGCTCCGGGACCGGGCGGTCCTCGAGACCCTGTACTCCACGGGGTGCCGGATCTCTGAGCTGGTGTCCCTGGACCTGCACGACGTGGACCTGAAGAACCACACGGCCCGGGTCATGGGCAAGGGCGCGAAGGAGCGCAATCTCTTCCTCGGCGCGGCCGCGGTCGAGGTGCTGCGGGCATATATGACCTTGCAGCCGTTTCATAAGCACAAATCAGATAGCTCCGTCGCCGCGGCGAAGCCGCGGGTATCTGACGACACCGCAGAGGAGTCGGCGCGCGCCCTGTTCATCAACCAGAGAGGCGGACGGGTGACAGACCGCGGCGTGAGGTTCATCCTGGGTGAATACCTCGCACGGGCGAACCTGGGCAAGCGCGTGACCCCGCATACTTTTCGCCATTCGTTCGCCACGCATCTCCTCGACCGGGGGGCGGACATCCGGGCGGTACAGGAGTTGCTCGGCCACGCCAGCCTCTCCACCACGCAGGTGTACACGCACGTGGGGATGGAGAGGCTGAGGAAGGTCTACAGGAGGGCGCACCCCCATGCACGCTGAACAGATCACGGGCACGACGGTGATCGCCGTCCGGCGCGGCGCGACCGTCGCCATGGCCGGAGACGGTCAGGTCACGATGGGTGCCACGGTGATGAAGACCAATGCCCGCAAGGTCCGCCGCATCTACGACGGCAAGGTGCTCGTCGGGTTCGCCGGCGCAACAGCGGATGCCTTCACCCTCTTCGAGCGCTTCGAGGGCAAGGTGAAGGAATACGGCGGGGACATCACGCGCGCCGCGGTTGAGCTGGCCAAGGACTGGCGGACCGACCGGATCCTGCGCCGCCTGGAGGCCCTCCTGCTGGTCGCGGACAAGAAGGTCACCTTCCTGATTTCGGGCACGGGGGACGTGATCGAGCCGGACGAAGGGGTGATCGCCATCGGGTCGGGAGGGAGTTTCGCCTACGCGGCGGCGCGGGCCTACCTGGACGCCTCTGAGCTCGGCGCCCGGGACATCGCGGAGAGGTCCCTGAGAATCGCCGCCGGAATCTGCATCTATACGAACAGCGAGATCTTCGTGGAGGAGCTGGCATGAGCGCGGCCAACGTCCCGGCAAAAGGCGCGGATCTCACCCCGCGCGAGATCGTCTCCGAGCTGGACAAGTACATCATTGGCCAGGACAAGGCCAAGAAAGCGGTCGCGATTGCGCTGCGCAACCGCACCCGGCGCCTGAGGCTGCCCGAAGAGCTTCGGGACGAGGTGGCGCCGAAAAACATCATCATGATCGGCCCCACCGGCGTCGGAAAGACGGAGATCGCCCGCCGGCTTTCAAAGCTCTGCGGCGCGCCTTTCCTGAAGGTCGAGGCGACCAAGTACACCGAAGTCGGCTACGTGGGCAGGGACGTGGAGTCGATGATACGGGACCTCGTGTCCGTGGCCGTGTCCATGGTGAAGGCGGAGCTGTCGGAAGAGGTGCGGCTCGAAGCGGAGAAGCGCGCGGAGGAGGCCCTCCTCGACCTGCTCCTGCCCGGCGTGCGGAAGGGCGCCCGGCGGCAGGGCGGCGATGAGCCCGTGGAGGTCGAAGCCGTCGATGCCCTCACCGCGGCGTTCCCCTCGGGCTCCCCGTCCACGGATCCTGCGGCGGACCAGGCGGTTCGGAGCACCCGGGACAAGATGAGGGAGATGCTTTCCCGCGGCGCAATGGACGAACGGCTGGTGGAAGTGAGCGTCACGAAGTCCGCGATGCCGGTGATGGAGATCTTCTCGGGCACCTCCATGGAGGACATGGAGCTGAACTTCGGCAACCTCGGCTCGATTTTCGGGGGCAAGAAGAAGCGCAAGAAGGTCACTGTGAAGCAGGCGAAGGAGATCCTCCTCACCGAAGAGATGGACAAACTGGTCGACATGGAGCGGGTTTCCGAGCTCGCGCGTCAGCGCGTGGAGGGCATGGGCATCATCTTCATCGACGAGATCGACAAGATCGCCTCACGCGGAGAGAAGGTCGGGATCGACGTCTCCCGTGAGGGCGTCCAGCGCGACATCCTGCCGATCGTGGAAGGCTCGAAGGTGAACACGAAGCACGGGATCGTGGACACGCGGCACATCCTCTTCATCGCCGCAGGGGCTTTCCACATGAGCAAGCCTTCCGACCTCATCCCCGAGCTGCAGGGCCGCTTCCCCCTGCGCGTGGAGCTGTCGCCCTTGACGAAGGAAGATTTCGTGAAGATCCTCACGCAGCCGAAAAACGCCCTCATTACGCAGTACACCGAGCTCCTGCGTACGGAGGGGGTGACTCTGGATTTCACCCCGCCCGCCATCGACCGGTTGGCGGAGCTCGCCACGGAGGTCAACTCGCGCTCGGAGAACATCGGCGCCCGGCGCCTTCACACGATCATGGAGCTGCTCCTGGAGGAGGTCTCGTTTCACGCGCCTGAGATCTCGGGACAGACCATCACGATCACCCCGGCGTACGTGGACGAGAAATTGAAGAACATCGTCCAGGACCAGGACCTGACCCGCTACATATTATAGGAAGCATATGTTGAGGAGGGTCGAAAAGAGGCCGAAAATGAGTATCAGAAGGAGCGCACGATGACATTTTCCGGGGCACAAAAATCCGCCTTCGGCGGCGCATTCGGCAGAAACCTGGAGCTTCTCACCAGGGAGATGGAAGTCACGACCCTCCGGCGCAACGTGATCGCAAACAACATTGCGAACGCGGACACGCCGAACTTCAAGCGGAGCGACGTGAACTTCGAGAGCCAGCTCAAGCGCGCGCTGGACTCGGAGAAAGTCACGCCGCCATTCGCCGAGTACGTCACGGATCCTCGGCACATCTCTTTCTACAAGCCGATGGACTGGCGCGATGTGCGCCCCCGGCGGGTGCTGGACTACCTCACCGAGGCCAAGAACAACGGAAACAACGTGGACATCGAGCAGGAGGGCATCGATTCCCTGAACAACCAGCTCGTCTACACCACCCTCGCGCAGGTGATTTCGAGCGAGTTCCAGCGCGTGAACATCGTGTTGAGATAATGCGGAACGGAGGGAGATGATCCATGGGCATGTTCACCAGCATCACGACGGCAGGCTCGGGGCTCACCGCGGAACGGATGCGCCTTGATGTCATCGCCGACAACATAGCCAACGTCAACACGACGCGCACCACGGAGGGCGGACCCTACCGGCGCAGCCGGGTGATCTTTGCCCCGCGCGTGGAGGAGCCGTACTGGCGCAGCCCCTTTCTCCCGACCTTTCTCAAGGACAGGATCGGTCTCGGGGTGCGGGTCACCTCGATCCAGAAGGACTACGCGAGCGAGCCGCGTCTGGTCTACGACCCCACGCACCCGGATGCGATCAAGACCGGACCCAAGACGGGATACGTGGAGTATCCGAACGTGAACATCGTGAACGAGATGGTTGACATGATCGAGGCGAACAGGGCCTACGAGGCGAACTCGGCCGTGATCAACGGCACGAAGGCCATGTTCCTCAAGGCGCTCGAGATCGGGAGGTGATGAATGGCATTCATCGATCCGACCCAGGCGGTCGGCGACATCGTGAAGCTGGCCCGGACGAACCCCCGGCACCTCGCGGGCGCGGGCGATGCCGTGCCGGCCTCGACGGCCGGAGGGACCGCCGCCACCGCAGGTGGCATTTCTGAGCAGAGCTTCGGGGACCTTCTCATGGGCGCGCTGGGGAACGTGAATGACAGCCAGCTCAACGCGATGAACCTCTCCCAGAAGATGGTCACGGACCCGGGGTCCGTGAACGTGGAGGAAGTCACCATCGCGCTGGCGGACGCGAACCTCGCTCTCTCGATGACAAAGGCAATCGTGGACCGGGCGCTCGCGGCGTACCGGGAGATCATCAATATCCGATAGGCAGGCAGGCTCACGCGGGGATGTGAGAGGCACCAGGGCATGACGGGGAGGGGACATGAACGAGTGGTTGAAGAGGATCCGTGAGCAGCTGACGGGGCTGTGGGCACGGTGGAACAGGACGCAGAAGATCATCCTGTTCTCCATCATCGGGGCGAGCATTCTGGCGGTCATCCTGCTGTTCGCTCTGAGCGCGACGCCGGCTCTCGTGCCGCTCATTTCCAGCCCGATCACCGACTCCGACGCCCGGCTGCAGATCGCCGCCAAGCTGGACGAGATGCAGATCAAATACCAGCTGCGCGGGGACAACGAGTTCTACGTGGCCGACGAGCAGGTGGCCCGCCGGGTCCGCATGGCGCTCAACCAGGAGAACCTCATTCCCAAGGGCACCGACCCGTGGGCGCTGTTCGACACGCAGAGCTGGACGACGACCGACTTCGAGCGCGACGTGAACCTCCAGCGCGCAATCACCCGCCAGCTCGAACAGCATATTCTCGCCCTGGACGACGTGGACAACGCGAGTGTCGTTCTGCAGATCCCCCGCACGGAGCTTTTTGCGGCCGACCAGAAGCCGGTGAGCGCGTCCATCAGCGTCACCCCGAAGCCCGGCTCCGACTTCACGACGAACAGGAAAAAGATCGAGGGCGTGCAGCGCCTCATCAAGCTCGCGGTGGCCGGCCTGAAGGACGAGAACATCGTCATCACGGACAACACGGGCGTGCAGCTCAACGACTTCACGGGGCTGGTCGACGTCGACCGCCTTGAGCTGGCGAAGAGGGAGCTGAAGGTGAAGCAGGACCTGGAGGCGAAGTACACCTCCGACATCCGCACCTCTCTCAGCGACATCTTCAGCCCCGACCGGGTGCGGATCCTCAAGATCGACATCAAGCTCGACATGAGCAAGGAGAACTCCACGGCGGAGGAGTTCTCCCCGGTCGCCGTGGTGCCGGCCACTCGATTCGCTCCGGCCCAGTACGCGCCTTCGATCGCACGGTCCACCCAGAACACCGAAGAGCACTTCCAGGGCACGGGGTTCAACCCCGAGGGTCCCGCGGGGGTGGAGGGACAGACCCCGCCCGCCTACAAGGACCTCTCCAACCTCGTGGGCAAGTACGACAAGACCTCACAAACCACCAACAACGAGATCAATAAGAAGGTGACCAATTCCGAGAAGCAGCCCTGGGATATCAGGGGAATCAGCACGGGTGTTGCCATCGACGGCGTCTGGAAACAGAAGTATGATAAAGGGGGGAGGGTGATGCTGAACCCCGATGGCAGCATCCAGCGGGAGTACATCGCGGTTTCCGATGACGACCTGGCAAAGGCGAAGTCCCTCATCCAGGCCGCCATCGGGTTCAACCGGGACCGCGGAGACGCCGTGGAGGTGCAGACCCTGCCCTTCGACCGCACCACGCAATTCCTGAAGGAAGACGGGGTCTACCGGAGGGCCCTGCAGATGCGGCGGATCATCTACGGCGCCCTCATCGGGCTGGGCGCTCTTCTCATCCTGGCCCTCGCCTACCGCTTGATCGCGAAGGAGCTCGAGCGGCGGCGGCGGCTTCGGGAGGAGGAGCTGGCGCGGCAGCACCAGGCGATGCGCGAGGCGGCGCTCAGGACCGCGGAGGAACAGGGAGTGGAAGTCGAGTTGTCCGTGGAGGACAGGGCGAGGCTGGAGATGCAGGAGAACGCGGCGAACATGGCGCGCGAGCATCCCGAGGACGTCGCCCAGCTCATCCGCACCTGGCTGGTGGAGGAATAGGATATGGCAAAGCAGGCAGGCAAGCCGGCCGCGCCCGCGAAGGACAGAGCGGTGGCTGAGGACAAGGAACGCACGGTCGGCGGCCCGGCTCAGGGCAAGCGCGAAGGGAAGGACAGGGGCGCCCACAAGAAAGCGCTCACGGGCCGGCAGAAGGCCGCCGTGTTCCTGGTCACCCTCGGTTCGGAGATCGCCTCGGAGATCTTCAAGCACCTGCGGGAAGACGAGATCGAGCAGCTCACCTTCGAGATTGCGCGCCTCGAGAGCATCGAACCCCAGGAACGCGACCAGGTGCTGATGGAGTTCCACGAGCTGATGATGGCCCAGGAGTTCATCTCCACGGGCGGCATCGACTACGCCCGGGAGCTGCTGGAAAAGTCGCTGGGCACACAGAAAGCCGTTGATATCATCAACCGGCTCACCAGCTCCCTGCAGGTGAGGCCGTTCGACTTCATCCGGCGCACGGATCCCGCCCACCTCCTGAACTTCATCCAGCAGGAGCACCCGCAGACCATCGCCCTGATCCTCGCCTACCTGGAGCCGCAGAAGGCATCGGTGATCCTCGGCAGCCTGCCGCACGAGATCCAGTCCGACGTGGCGAAACGCATCGCCACGATGGATCGAACCTCGCCCGAAGTCCTTCGCGAGGTGGAGCGCGTTCTGGAGAAGAAGCTCTCCACCCTCTCCTCGGAGGATTACACCGCGGCGGGAGGCGTGGAGAGCATTGTGGAGATCCTCAATATGGTGGACCGGTCCACGGAGAAAACGATCGTGGAGTCCCTGGAAGAGGACGACCCCGAGCTCGCGGAAGAGATCAAGAAGCGCATGTTCGTGTTCGAGGATATCGTCCTCCTCGACGACCGCGCCATCCAGAAGGTCCTGCGCGAAGTGGACACGGCGGAGCTCGCCAAGGCGCTCAAGAGCGTGGACTCCGAGGTGCAGGACAAGATCTACCGCAACATGTCGAAGCGCGCGTCGACGCTCCTGAAGGAAGACATGGATTACATGGGCCCGATACGTCTGAAGGACGTCGAGGAGGCCCAGCAGAGGATCGTGGCCATCATCCGCAAGCTCGAGGAGCAGGGCGAGATCGTGGTGGCACGCGCCGGCGAAGAAGAATTAGTCGTCTGACGCGAATGCGGCAGACGACGAAGGCGGCAGGCGTTTGCGGAGCAAACGCCGAGAGCCTGGTGGGCTACTAGAGGAGTCGATCAGTGGCGAAGAACGTTTTCAGGCCCCAGGACATCATGTACAACTCCCGAAAGGTCTTCATCGAGCCGCCGAAGATCGTCGCCGAGGAACCGGTGGAAGAGGTGGAGGCAGCCGAGGAGACCGGGGAGTACACGGGGCCGACCGCCGATGAGCTCCGCAGGGAGGCCGAACAGTTCCGCAGGGACTGGGAGGATAAGAAGAAGGGCCTCCTGGCACAGGCCCAGTCGGATGCCGACAAGATCCGTAAGGACGCGGAAAAGGTCGCCTTCGACGAGGTGAAGCGGAAGAACAACCAGGCCCAGAAGATCCGCCAGGACGCCGAGGACCAGGCCCAGATGATACTCGCCGAGGCCCGGCAGAAGGCCACGGAGATGGAGTCCGACATCAAGCAGCGCGTCACGCAGACCGAGCGCGAGGGGTACGAGCGCGGCTACGGGGAAGGGCACGCGAAGGGTTACGAGGAAGGCAGGGCCGAGGTCCAGCGCCTCGTGGAGGGCCTGCACTCGATCATCACGAAGGCCATCGAGAAGAGAAACGAGATTATCGAGGAGGCCGAGACCCAGATCATCAATCTCGTTCTCCTCATCGTGAAGAAGGTCATCAAGGTCATCTCCGAAAACCAGAAGAACGTGGTGATCAACAACGTCGTGCAGGCCCTGCGGAAGCTGAAGAGCCGCGGCGACGTGGTCATCCGCGTCAACCTCGCCGACCTCGAGCTCACCTCGGAGCACGTGAAGGACTTCATGAAGATGGTGGAGAACGTGAAGTCCGTCACCGTCCTGGAGGACTCCTCCGTGGACCGCGGCGGGTGCATCATCGAGACGGACTTCGGGCAGATCGACGCCCGCATCTCCTCCCAGCTGCACGAGATCGAGGAGCGCATCCTCGATCTGATGCCCATCCGCTCGAAGGGCGAGTAGGGGGCCGGCATGGGGGTGTTCGACAAGTACACGGTGGTCCTGGAAGACCTGGATCCCATCAAGTTCACCGGGGTGGTGGAGCGGGTGCAGGGCCTGCTGATCGAGAGCACCGGGCCCTCCGCCCAGGTGGGCGAGCTCTGCCAGATCCTCGTGCCGAAGGGCCGGGGCATGGTCTGGGCGGAGGTCGTGGGCCTTCGGGGCAGGACAGCTCAGCTCATGCCCTACGACGAGATGGAAGGCATCGAGGTCGGCAACATCGTCATCGGCATGGGCGAGACGCTGCGGGTCGCGGTGTCCGGGAAGCTTCTCGGGAGAACCCTCGACTCGATGGGCAAGCCCATCGACAGCAAGGGTGACATCGGGTCCGAGGTGTGGTATCCGGCGTTCAGCTCCCCTCCGGACGTCCTGAAGAGGAAGCGCATCCGGGAGATCCTCTCCACGGGGGTCCGTTCCATCGACTCGCTCCTCACGGTGGGTAAGGGCCAGCGCATGGGCATTTTTTCCGGCAGCGGAATCGGGAAGTCCACCCTGCTGGGCATGATCGCCCGCAACACGTCTGCCGAGGTGAACGTCATCGCGCTGATCGGCGAGCGCGGCCGGGAGGTCCGGGAGTTCATCGAGAACGACCTCGGCCCCGAGGGGCTTGCGCGGTCGGTGATCGTGGTCTCCTCCTCCAACAAGCCTCCCCTTGCCCGGATCCGCGGGGCATACGTGGCCACCGCGGTCGCCGAGTACTTCCGGGACCAGGGCAGGGACGTGATGCTCCTCTTCGATTCCGTCACCCGGTTCGCCCGCGCCCAGAGGGAGATCGGCCTGGCCATCGGGGAGCCGCCCGCGAACAGGGGATTCACCCCGTCGGTATTCTCCCTGCTTCCCAAGCTGCTGGAGCGCAGCGGCACCTCGGAGAGGGGGAGCATCACCGGTTTCTACACGATCCTCGTCGAGGGCGATGACATCGACGACCCGGTCTCAGACAATGTCCGCGGCATCCTGGACGGCCACATCGTTCTCTCGCGGAAGCTGGCAAGCAGAAACCACTATCCGGCGGTCGACGTGCTGCAATCGATCTCCCGCCTGGCGATCACGGTGACCGGGCCGCGCACGCGCGAGGCCTGCGGCCGGCTCCGGCGGCTGATGGCCACCTATGCGGGGGCGGAAGACCTTATCAGCGTCGGCGCGTACGTCAAGGGAAGCAATCCGGAGATCGACGAGGCCATCGAGAGGTTCCCGGATATCGAGAAGTTCCTCGTCCAGCGCATCGAGGAAAAAGCGCCGCTCGTGGAAACCCTTCGCACCGCGGGGCAGATCGCGGGCATCGAGATCCCAGACGAAGAAATGCGCGGAGTACCGCGCCGGGAGGAGCTGGCAAGGAATGAGGCGGTTCCAGTTCAGGCTTGAACGGTTCCTCGACCTTCGCCGCTGGAAGGAACGGGAGTGGGAGCTCGCCCTGGCGAGGATACTGGGTGAATGCCTGCTTCTCGAGAACCGCATCACGGAAATCGGCAGAGAGATCGGCGCCAGCCGGCTGGCCGTCTTCACGGACGGCGCCCGGGTGGACATCGAGGCAATGTCCCGGCGGGAGCTGTACGTGCAGCGCCTCGTGAGGGAGCGCGAGCGCACGCACGCAACCCTCGTGGAGAAGCGCAAAGAGATGGAAAAGGTTCGTGCGCGGTACCTGGAGGCGTCGAAGGAACGCAAGGTCCTGGACAAGCTCAAGGAACGCCGGGCAGAAGAGTACTACGGCCGTCAGAAGGCAGAGGAGTTCAAGACGATCGATGACTTGAATACGGCCGCCGCGGCATCCCGCGGCATTCATGACGCCGACGTAACAGGCGGATCTGGCGCCGACGTACTCGGCGGATTCGCGGCCGCGAAGGGGCGCGAGTAAGTTCCGACCGGGGAGGGGAGTCGTGGCGGAGTTTTCCGAAGTGAGGCCGGGCGTCCGGATCTTCATCCTGTTTCTCCTTATCGTTGTTCTCGCGCTCGGAGGCATCATCTGGTTCGACTATCTCGGGGTTGTCGATGCGAAATCCATGATTTCTCCCGTCTACCAGCTCCTGGGGCTCGGGAGGAGGAGTGCGGTGGCCAGCGCCGACGACCCGAACCTCCTGGACAGGGAGCGGCTGGCGAAACAGCAGGACGCCCTCGTCCTGAGCCGGCAGGATCTGGACTCCCGTGAGGCGGCTCTCGCGGCGAAGGAGAAACAGCTCAACCAGCTCGGGCAGGACCTCAACGACCGGCAGGCCGCCTTGGAGGCCCAGCAAAAAGCGCTTAATGACGCGCGAAAAGCGATCGAAGATAGAAGGGTGAACCTGGACCAGAACGCCATCTACCTGACGAGCATGGCACCGTCGAATGCCGTCGCGATTCTGGCCAAGCAGGATGACCAGTACGTGATCGACACGTTCCGTACCGTCGAGGCCCAGGCGAAGAAGGCCGGTACGGATTCGCTGGTCCCGATCTGGCTCTCGCTGATGCCGGCTGACAGGGCAGCGACCCTGCAGCGAAAGATGGCGGGAAGCACGGGAGGCTGAGAATGGATGCTGCGGCGCCGCAGGCGCCCGTTTCCCGGAACGCGAAGAACAGGAAAACGCCCGGCACGTCGCATTCCGAGGCGCTCGGGCACGGTCCGAGCAAGGGTTCCGCCCTTTTTCAACAGCTCATGAGCGCGCGCGCGGCGATGAAGAACGCAGGCGCGCAGCTCCTTCTGAAGTCTGAAGGGCTGAAGGGAGAGCAGCTCCTTGCTGCGCTTTTGCAGTATCCCCGCCAGGGCATTCCGAATTCGAATCTGCACGAGCTCCTGCCCGGTGCCGAGAGCGCCGCCGTTGCCGCGGCGGCGAATGACAAGCTGGAGTCGGCCCGGAAAGCCGCGCGTGCGAGATCTCTCGCCGCGGTGGCGCAGGCCGCCGCGAACATGGATGCCCAGCAGAGGCCGGTCGTGAACGGAAAGGAACAGAAGCAGGATCCCGGTGATGCGGCAAAGGCGCCGGTGGTGGACGCCAGGGCGGTCGCCTCGCGCGCCGGGCCGTTGATTCGAATCCTGGATCTTCGCCGCGCGGAGAAATCGCAGGCCTCCGCGGAGGCCGCCGTTTCCCCCGCGGCCGGGAGCTCCCCCTCATCCGACAAGGACTCCTCGACGCCGGTGACCCTGCGGCTCGGCGCGGCGCGCGAGCCGTTCGTGGAGACTCTCTCGAAGCCGGCCCCCGTCTCCGCCTCGCATGCACAGACGCCGCTCGAGAGGCTTCGCGAGATGGCGGGCTCCGAGCTGGTGCGCGCGACCAGCCTTGTGCTGAAGGACGGCGGCGGCGAGATCAGGCTCGTGCTGAAGCCCGAGTCGCTCGGAAGTGTTCGCATCCGCATGAATGTTGTCGATAATGCCATTGAGGGCCGCATCATCGTGGATTCATCGGCGGTCAAGCACGTATTCGACGGGAGCGTGGACGCCCTCAGGCGCGCGCTCACCGCGGAGGGGTTCCAGATGGGATCCCTGCAGGTCTCCGTGGGTGGCCAGAACTCGGACACCGAGGGGCGGCAGCAGCGGGACCAGGCCCCAACCGTGAGACGGATCACGGCGCAGGGCTTCGAGAGAAACGTCCCGGGCGTGGAGAGCGTGAGCCTGGGAGATCTTTTCGTGAACCTGTTCGTGTAGGAAGGAAGCGGAGGAACGCATGGAAATTTCCCTTTCAATGTCGCCGCAGGACCAGGCACGGGTTGCCCAAGAGGTGAGCACGTTCAACAAGACGCTCAACGAGGGCAAGGGTGCGCGGGCGAACGCGGTGCTGGACAAGAACGACTTCCTGAAGATCCTCATCACCCAGCTCAGCCACCAGGATCCCACACAGCCGATGGACGACAAGTCCTTCATTGCGCAGATGGCCCAGTTCTCCAGCCTCGAGCAGATGACGAATATGAGCGAGGGATTGGCGAAGGTGGCCAGCCTCGTGGCAAAGAGCCAGGCGGTGAGCCTCCTCGGCAACGCGGTGGACGTCGCCAACGGCGGTGAGACCGTCTCGGGGATCGTGGATGCGGTCACGGGCGGAGATTTCCCCCAGATCCTGGTCAATGGCCAGTACTACGACTATTCCCAGGTCCAGAAGGTCAAGACGAGTCTGAAGGAGTAAACACCTATGATGCGATCGCTCTGGGCCGGCGTGTCCGGCCTGACGAATCACCAGACGCGGATGGACGTGCTCGGAAACAACATCGCGAACGTGAACACCAACGGCTTCAAGAAGGGGCGGGTGACCTTCCAGGACATGCTCTCCCAGACCCTGTCCGGCGCCGCGAAGCCCACCGACGAGGTCGGCGGCGTGAATCCCCAGCAGGTCGGCCTCGGCATGCAGGTCTCCACGATCGACACCATCCACACCCAGGGCGCCCTGCAGTCAACGGGCGTGATGACCGACGTGGCCCTCCAGGGCAACGGCTTCTTCGTGCTGAACGCGGGCGACAAGCGCTTCTACACGCGGAACGGCGCCTTCGGCCTGGACCAGAACGGTCGGCTGGTGAACCCCGCTGACGGCATGCGCGTGCAGGGCTGGATGGCACAGACCGTCGGCGGCCAGACATTCGTGAACAACGCCGCTGACCTGCAGGACCTCGTCATTCCGGTGGGGAGCAAGGATCCCGCGCAGGCGACCACCGACGTCTGGTTCGCGAGCAACCTCGACAAGCGCACAGCCGAGATCCCGGCGAACGCCACCGCCCAGACGATCCAGGAAGGGACGTGGCAGACGACCTTCGACTTGTTCGATTCGTTCGGCCGGACGCACAAGCTGCAGGTGAACTTCACCAAGGTGCCCGGCGTGGCCAACCGCTGGCAGGCCGAGGTGCAGGTCGATCCGGCCGCACAGGTCGGGACCAACCCGCGGGTGCAGATCGGAAACGGCGCCCTCGGCGCGAACACCTTCCAGCTGGATTTCGACAACTTCGGCGCCTTGGCGGATGTCCGCGATGCCGCGGGCAACGCGATCAACGCGGGCGCACTCCAGGCACAGGTCTCCTACGACGTGCCCGATGCCACCCTGCCGCCGGGTGCTGCAACGGTGCGGCAGACCTTCAACCTCAACCTGGGGAGCGTCGGAGCCTACCGGGAAGCCATCACGCAGTTCGCGGACGCCAGCTCCACCAAGGCAGTCCGGCAGAACGGGTACGGCATGGGCTACCTGGAGACCTTCAAGATCGACCAGAGCGGCACCATCACGGGAGTGTATACAAACGGCTCCAATCGTGTGATCGGCCAGATCGGCCTGGCCTCATTTACCAACCCCGGAGGACTGGAGAAAGCGGGTGAGAACACCTATGTGGTCTCCAACAACTCCGGCCAGCCCAACGTCGGCGCCTCGGGGACGGCGGGCAAGGGCAAGGTGATCGCCGGGACCCTCGAAATGTCGAACGTGGACCTCGCCGAACAGTTCACCGACATGATCGTGACGGAGAGGGGCTTCCAGGCCAATTCGCGGACGATCACGACGTCTGACCAGATGCTGCAGGAGCTTCTGCAGCTGAAGAGGTAGTGAGGATCGGCATGCGTGAGGGAGACGGCGCGCCGCGGCTGGGACGGCCGCCATAGGGAGGCGGAATGGTTGAGGTGACGCGGCTTGACGGGAAGACCTACTACGTCAACCCGCACCAGATCGAGTACATCGAGCGCAATCCTGACACGACGCTCACCATGCTGTCGGGCAAGAAGCTGGTAGTCCGCGAGGACTACCAGACTGTTTTTTCACGCATCATCGAGTACCGCAGGCTCATCGGGGCCTTCAAGAGCGAGGAATGACGTGCCACCCGGTGCGGCACTGTTGCGCGACAATGTATTCCTGTGATATGATCGAAGAGGGGGGAGGGGATGTCTGACGAACAGCAGGACCTGAATCTCGAAGTTGTCGGCGCCGGCGCCTAAGACGTTTCGGGACCCCGCCGCGGCGGCCTCCTCTCCGGAATGCTCCTGACAATTCTCAAGTGGGCCGCCATCGGCATTGGCGCGGTCATCATCGTGGTCACCACGACGATCATCACCGTGAGGATCGTCAGCAAAGGCAACAATCCTCAAGGGCTTGCCGCTATCTCCCCGGCCTATGCAGCCAAGGCCGAGCCGCTTGCCGCCTACGACGACATCGAGCAGATCCGCGGACAGACGGCCGACGACCCTCCCGCCATCTTCCTCATGCAGGTCAGCCTCGGCTATGATACGAAGGACAAGGAGATAAACGTGGAGATCGGCAACCGACGTCGAGAGATCCAGGACCTGATCCTGAAGGACATCTCCCAGAAGAAGGCCGCCGACCTTGCTCCCGGACGGTACCCGGAGGTGCAGGCCGAGCTCATGGACATGATCAACGCGGTGATGCGCAGCGGGAAGGTGAAGAGCGTGATGTTCCGGCAGTTCGTGGTGCAGAAGTAGCGGGAAGAACCGGGATGACGGAAGTTCTCTCACAGGACGAGATCGACCAGCTCCTCACGGCAATCTCGTCCGGCGAGGTGTCCACCGATGAGCCCATTGCCCAGGTGGACCAGCGCAAGATCAAGATCTATGACTTCAAGAGGCCCGACAAGTTCTCCAAGGACCAGATCCGCACCGTTTCCATCATGCACGAGACCTTCGCCCGCCAGACCACGACGGCGTTGTCCTCCCAGCTTCGGAGCCTCGCGCACGTGCACGTGGCCTCCGTGGACCAGCTCACCTACGAGGAGTTCATCCGCTCCATTCCGAACCCCACCACCATTGCGGTGATCAACATGGACCCGTTGAAGGGGTCGGCCATCCTCGAGATCGACCCCGCCGTCACCTTCGCCATCATCGACCGCCTCTTTGGCGGCCAGGGAGAGGGGGCGAAATTCACGCGCGAGCTCACCGACATCGAGGCCTCGGTCATCGAGGGGATCATCGTGCGCATCCTGGGCAACCTGCGCGAAGCGTGGGCGACGGTCATCGACCTTCGCCCGCGGCTCGGGCAGATCGAGACCAATCCCCAGTTCGCGCAGATCGTCCCGCCGTCGGAGATGGTCGTCCTCGTCACCCTGGAAACCAAGGTGGGCGAGGTCGAGGGAATGATGAACTTCTGCATCCCCTACCTCACCATAGAGCCCATCATTCCCAAGCTCTCGGCCCAGTACGTGTACTCGTCCATGAGGAGGGGAACCACG